>JANNKN010000035.1:0-22137 GCA_031396315.1 Deltaproteobacteria bacterium | reverse complement strand
CCGCTCCTGCCGCAGCTCGCGACGAAGGGCGGCCTCGACGATCCGTTCAAGGAGTCGTGGAGCGAGTTCACGCCGAAGGCGGGTCTCCGCTACCAGCTCGACGAAGACCTGATGCTCTATTTCCTGTACTCGCGCGGCTTTCGCGCCGGCGGCTTCAACGGGCGCCCCGGCACCTACGACGCCGCCTCGATTCCGTACGACCCGGAGACCGTGGACAACTTCGAGCTGGGCTGGAAGAGCGAGTGGTTCGATTCCCGCCTGCGCCTCAACGGCTCGGTCTTCTACATGAAGTACGACGACAAGCAGGAAGAACAGAGCGTCCCCACTGGTGGAGGCACTGGCCAGCAGACGGTCGTAGTGAACGCGGCGAAGGCGCACATCTACGGCCTCGAGATCGACTTCGCGTACTACCTCACCGACGAGCTCTCGATCGCCGGCAATCTCGGCGTGCTCGAGGCGAAGTACGAGAAGCTGATCGACCCGCTCACCAGCACGGATCTGTCGGACCTCGAGCTGCGCCGCGCGCCGCCGGTCACGTTCACGCTGTCGCCGACGTACGAGCTCGAGGCGCTGGGCGGCCGGATCACGGCGCGGATGGACTGGCGCTACATCGGCGATCAGGAGCTCACGTTCCTCAACTCGCCGCAGAGCCACAATCCGTCGCACCACGTGCTCGATGCGTCGGTCAGCTACCGCTGGAACGACACGACCTTCAGCCTGTGGGGCCTCAACCTGAACGACGACCGATCCTGGTCGCAGGCATACGACGTCGGCACGAGCGTCACGTTCCCCGGCCTGTGGACGTACGCGACGACGCGGCCGCCGCGCGCCTACGGCTTCCGCATCGTGCAGGCTTTCTGACCCCCGACCGCGCCGGCATCCGGCGAAACCGCCAAGGAGGAGACGCCATGCAAATCGGCCTGCTCATGGTCTTCCAGAATTTCCGCGACTCGATCTCCGACGAGGAAGCCTGGGATCGCGACGTCCGCCTCGCGTGCATGGCCGAGCCGCTCGGATTCGACACGCTGGGCAGCGTCGAGCACCACTTCTCCAACTACGCGATGAGCCCGGACAACATGCAGTTCCTCGCGTACATGGCGGCGAAGACCGAGCGCATCAAGCTGCTCACCGGCGCGGTGATCCTGCCGTGGCACGCGCGGCCGCTGCGCGTGGTGGAGCGCATGATCGCGCTCGACCACCTGAGCAAGGGCCGCGCGATCTACGGCATCGGGCGCGGGCTCGCGAAACGCGAGTACGACGTCTTCGGCGTGGACATGAACGAGGCGCGCGATCGCTTCGACGAGGCGGCCGAGATCACGATCCGCGGACTCGAGACGGGCATCGTCGAGGCCGACGGCAAGTACTTCAAGCAGGTGCGCACGGAGGTGCGCCCGCGCCCCTACGCGAGCTGGAAGGGGCGCTTCGCGGCGGTCGGCATGTCGTCGGACTCGGTGCCCGTCGTCGCGCGCCTCGGCGCGCAGATGTTGTTCTTAGCGCAGAAGCCGTGGGCCGAGATGGCGCCGCACTTCGACCGCTATCGCACGCTCTTCCAGCAGCACCACGCCAAGCCCGCGCCGTCGCCCGTGTGCGTGGACTTCTTGGCCTGCGACGAGAGCGCAGAGCAAGCCGAGTCGCTCGCTCGCAAGCACATGGCCAACTACTACGTGACGGTCATGGAGCACTACGACATGGCCGGCACGCACTTCAAGGACATGAAGGGCTACGGCGATTACGCGACCGGCGCCGAAGGCCTGCGCAACACGGGGCTCGATGCCGCGGCGCAGGGCTTCGTCGACATCAACACCTGGGGCACGCCGCAGCGGATCCTCGAGAAGATGGAAGCGCGTCGGAAGGTGATCGGCGACTTCGATCTCACGATTCAGGTCAGCTACGGAGGCCTCACCGGCGCGCAGGCGGAGAAAAGCATGCGCCTGTTCGCCGCGAAGGTGCTGCCGGAGCTGCACTCGTGGAAGGCTCGTTAATCGCTCTTATTTGGGAGAACCGATGACTCAGCATTCGTTCACGACGCGCAGCGCGCGCATCGCACTCGTGTTCGCGACCGCGCTCGCGGCGCAACCGTCGCTCGCGCAGCAGGCCGCACCGGTGGACCCGCCCGATGAGGAAGGCCTCGAGGTCATTACGGTGACCGCGACGCGCCGCGGCAACACCGACGTGCAGACCACGCCGGTCGCGGTGACGGCGCTCAACGACAAGACGGTCGGCGACCTCGTATCGAACGACCTCGGCGACATCGCGAGCCTCGTGCCGAACTTCTCGGCGGGCAAGCCGGCCGGCTTCAACGCCGCCGCCTTCGCGATCCGCGGCGTCGGCCAGACCTCGATCATCGTTTACGCCGATGCCCACGTCGGTGTCGCCGTGGACGACTTCGTGATCCCGCACATCCAGACGCAGGCGCTCGATCTGTTCGACGTCGAGCAGGTGGAAGTGCTGCGCGGCCCGCAGGGCACGCTGTTCGGCAAGAACACCACCGGCGGCATGGTGAGCGTGCGCACCAAGCGCCCCGTGCTCGGCGAGTGGGGCCTCGAGCTTCAGCAGAAGATCGCGAGCTTCGGGCGCTTCGAGGAGCGCTTCGCCGCGAACATTCCGCTCGTCGGCGAGAAGCTCGCGCTGCGCGCGTCGGGTGCATTCATCAATTCCTACGGCTTCTACGAGCTGGGCGCGCAGTACGGTCCAGTGACCTCGTTCGATCCGCTCCATCCGGCGAATGGCACGAGCGGTCGCGGAAATGGCGAGCACTCCGGCGGCGACGACTTGTTCAGCGGCCGCACCAAGCTGCTGTGGCAGCCGACCGAAGACATCAGCGCGCAGTTCACCTACGAGATGATCCGCGACGACAGCGACTCGCCGCCGGTCGCGAACGGCACGCAGCCGGGATCCGGCTTCCTGTGGAACGCCTTCGGCCTGACCGCCGATCCGGGCAACCCGATCAAGCACGCCGCGACCACGGGCCGCGACGATCTCTTGCTCGAGATGTCGAAGGGCCATCGCGTCGACGTGAATGGCTACTACGCCAACGTCGAATGGCAGCTCGGCGAGCTCACGCTCAGCTCGGTCACCGGCTTCCGCGACCAGAAGTCGCGCCTGCCGAGCACGTACACGGGCGAAGTCGGTCCGAACTCGCTGTTCGACGCGACGCGCGATGACGACCGCGAGACGTTTCAGCAGGAGCTGCGCCTGAACGGCAGCTTCGATGGCCTGCTCGGCCTGTCGGGCGACTACGTCGGCGGCTTCTTCTACCAGAAGGACGAGGCGAAGTTCTGCGTGCTCCAGGTGCTCGGGTTCCTCGACTTGTTGGGGCTCGGCTCGGCGAACTTCGGCGACCCGACGTTCTTCGACAACAACCCGCAGGTGCTCTGCAACAGGCAGGACGCCAAGAACTGGGCGCTGTTCTTCGATACCACCGTGAACATCACGGATCAGCTCTCGATCTCGGGCGGCTTCCGCTGGACCGACGAGCACAAAGAGTGGGCGGGCCGGCACCAGGTCTTCATCCAGTTCTTGCCAAACCTCGCGGTGTTCGATCCGACGTTCACGACCGACGACCTGGGGAATCCCCTGCGCGCCGCGAACTTCAAGCGCTTCCCCGGCGGCGTCGTCCGCGACAGCCACAACTGGGGCGAGGCAACCGGGCGGGCGACCGTCTCGTACGCGTTCACCGAAGACATCTTCGGCTACTTCACGTACGCGCACGGCTTCAAGAGCGGCGCCTACAACGACCAGACCGGAACGACCGGCATCCCGATCACGGCGGCGGCCGCTGCGCCGACGGATCCGGAGATCGCCGACTCGTACGAGGTCGGCCTCAAGCTGGGTCTGCTCGACAACCGCATGCGGCTCAACCTCGCCGGCTTCTACGTGAAATACAGCGACGCGCAGCGCGACCTCGTGGCGGACTTCGGGACGTTCCAAGAGACGCGCTTCTTCAACGCAGCCGAGGTGACGGCGGGCGGCATCGAGGCGGAGCTGAGCTTACTGGTCACGGACTGGCTGGAGATTCGCGGCAACGTCGGCTGGATCGAGAGCGACTACAAGCGCTTCGAAGCCGACACCGACTTCGACGGCATCACGGACATCGATCTGTCGGATCGCGACGTGAATCGCTCGATTCCGTTCCAGGTCGCGGGCGACGTGATCGTCCATCACGGCTTCGGCTCGGGCGAGATGCGGTACAGCCTCGGCTTCGACTACGAGGACGAGGCGCCGTTCGTGTACTCGTCGAATCCGACCGACGACTCGTTCGACGGGATCACCGACAACCGCACGCTGCTGAACGCGAGCATCTCGTTCACCGACGCGGAGGACCGCTACTTCGCTCGGGTGTACGCGCACAACCTGACGGACGAGGTCTATCGCGTCGGCGAGCTGCCGGTCGGCGCGCTCTGGACGATGTCTTATTACGGCGAGCCGCGCGCGTTCGGCGTCGAGTTCGGCGTGAAGTTCACAGCCGACTGAGGGGTCCGCAAAAAGAATCATGATCGACGTCGCAATGAAGCTCGAGATCCACGAGCTGCTCGCGCGCTCCGCCTATGCTCTCGACGAGCGCGACCTCGCCATGCTGGAGGCCTGCTTCGCGCCCGATGCGGTTATGGTGGTCGAGATCGCGGGCGGCTCGGGTCCGGCGCGCTTCGAGGGCCGCGACGAGATCCTGGGCTTGATGCGCGACTCGATGGCGGCGCAGAAGGACAAGCGCCGTCACGTCACGACGAACACCATGATCGTCGCGGCGACGAGCGGCGCGGCGTCGCTCGTCTCGAACCTCACGCTCAGCTCGGTCGAGAACGGCGCGATTCGCCTCGTGACGAGCGGCCTCTACCGAGACCGTGTGCGCCGCGAGGCCGGGCGCTGGGTGATCGCTGAGCGCCGCATCGATCTCGACATGGCGTACTGAGGCGCGCGAGGGCCGCGATGAATCTCGGCAACATTCCCGCCAAGTGGGCCGGACTCGACCCGAAGCGCACGGCGCTCGTGGACGTTCCCACCGGCCGCCGCGTGTCGTTCGGCGAGCTCGATGAGCGCGTGCGCAAGCTCGCGAACGCGCTCGCGGCGCGCGGCCTCGCCAAGGGCGACCGCGTCGCGGTGCTCGCCAAGAACAGCATCGAGTACTTCGAGATGTATTACGCGTGTGCGCGCGCGGGCTTCATCGCGCAGCCGCTGAATTGGCGCCTGGGCGTGCCCGAGCTCGAGCGCATTCTGCGCGACGGCGACCCGCGCGCGATCGTCACGTCCGCCGACTTCCGCACGGAGCGGGATGCCCTTCAGCGCCTGCTCGACGTGAAGCTCTGGGCCGAGTTCGGCGCGCAGAGCGACGGCTCGTTCGAGGAGCTCGTAGGCAGCGGCGCGGACGCCGAGCCGTTGGCGTCCGCGCACACGGGCGACGAAGACCCGACGCTGATCCTCTATACCGGCGGCACGACGGGAATCTCGAAGGGCGCGCTCCACTCCCACAAGACGCTGTTCATGGGCATGCTCAACCAAACCGTCGCCGAGCGCGTCGTACCGACCGACGTCTACATGCTGACCGGCCAGATGTTCCACATCCCGGTGGCGCTCGCGATGAACTACATGGCGCACGGCTGCCCCGTCGTGTTGTTGAACTTCGAAGCGAAGCTGGCGCTCGAGATCATCCAGGCGGAGCGCGTCTCGGCGCTGCTCGGCATCACGACGATGCTGAACTGGATGATGGCCGTGGACGGTTTTGCGAACTTCGACCTCTCGAGCCTGCGCAACATCCAGTACGGCGGCGGCCCGATGCCTGCGACCGTGGTGAAGGCTGCGCTCGAGTCGTTTCCGTGCACGCTGATCCAGGGCTACGGACAAACGGAAGGCATGACCATGACCTTCCTCTCGCAGGAAGATCACGCGCGCGCGATTCGCGGCGATCATTCCGAGCGCCTCAGCTCGTGCGGGCGTCAGGGCTTCGTGACGACGATCGAGCTGCAGGACGAGCACGGCAGCCCGACGCCGCGTGACGGCGCGACGGCTGGCGAGGTATGCGTCCGCTCGGAGGCGAACATGCTCGGCTACTGGCGCAAGCCCGAGCTCACCGCCGACACGTTCCGGAATGGCTGGATGCGCACCGGCGATGTCGCTCACTGGGATGCCGACGGCTACGTGTTCATCGTCGACCGCGCGAAGGACATGATCATCTCGGGCGGCGAGAACATCTACTCGACGCAGGTAGAGGCCGCGATTCACAAGCACGACGGAGTGCTCGAATGCGCGGTGATCGGCGTGCCCGACGAAGAGTGGGGCGAGGCCGTGAAGGCGGTCGTCGTGATGAAGCCCGGTCGCACCGCGACTTCTCAGGAGATCATCGACACCGCGCGGAAGCATCTCGCCTCCTACATGAAGCCGCGTTTCGTCGCGTTCGTGGACTCGCTGCCGAAGGCGCCGACGGGGAAGATCCTGAAACGCGAGCTGCGCGACCCGCACTGGAGCGGGCGGAGCCGCAACGTATGAGCGGGCTGCTGACGCAGGAGCTGCTCGCGAACATCGGGAAGCGGGCCGCGCCCGATCGGCAGGTCGTCACGCGTCGCGACATTCGGAAGTACGCGATCGCGAGCGGCCAGACGCAGCGCAAGTACACGGACGGCGACGTCGCGCCGCCGCTCTTTCACGTCGTGCTGTTCTGGCCCGTCGTTCCGCGTGACGAGCTGACACCCGACGGTGTCGCCGGCGACAAGCTGCTGCCGAAGTTTCCGCTCGATCGCGCAATGGCAGGCGGGCTCGAGATCGAATATCACGGCGAGCTGCGGCCTGGCGACGAGGTCGTCGCGGCGCGCACGCTCACCAACATCTACGAGAAGGCGGGCCGCACGGGTCCGCTGATCTTCTACGAGATCGTGATGGAGGTTCGCCGCGTGAGCGGTGAACTGCTGATCACGGAGAAGACGACGCGGATTCTGCGATGAGCGCGTCGAACTTTGCCACGTCGAAGCCCGGCGACGTGCTGCCCGAGCGCACGCGCACGACCGACATCGTGCAGTCGTTCTTCTACAACGCCGCGCTCTGGAACGCGCATCGCATCCACTACGAGCTCGACTACGCGACGAAGGTGGAGGGCTACGCAGGCCTCGTGGTGCCGGGGCCGCTGCTCGGCGACTGGCTCGGGCAGTGCGCCGAGGATTGGGCGGGCGAAGGCGGACGCGTCGTGAAGCTCAGCTACTCGAATCGGCTCGCGGCGCTGGTCGGCGAGACGCTCGCGGTGGGCGGCTCGGTGAAGACGCTGGATAGAGCGGCGCGCGAGGCCGAGCTCGAGCTTTGGGTGAAGAACGCGCGCGGTGAAGTCATTACGCCCGGCGCTGCGCGCGTGAGGCTCGGGCGATGAGCCTGCGCGGCAGCGTTGCAATCGTCGGCGCGGCAGACACAGCGGTCGGCCGCGTGCCCGACAAGGACGCAACCCAGCTGTGCGTGGAAGCCGCGTTGCGGGCGCTTGCCGACGCGGGCCTCGGCAAGGACGCCGTCGATGGCCTCGTCACCTGCAACAGCATGGCCCAGCCGCGCATGTATCACGCCGAGACGATCGCCGAGTACCTGCAGATCTTCCCGCGCTGGTGCCTGAGCGCGAACGCGGGCGGCGGCACGACGTTCTCCGTGATCGCGCAGGCGGCGGCCGCGATCCGCGCGGGGTTGTGCGAGACAGTCGTCGTCTCGATGGCGGACAGCCTGCGCAGCGGTCTCTCGCGCGCGCAGGCGCTGGTCACGCAATCGTCGTCGGGTCACCCCGAGTTCGAGACGCCCTACGGCGCGACGGTGCCTGGTTATTATGCGCTCGTCGCGCAGGCCTACCTGCACGAGTTCGACGCGACGCCCGAGCAATTCGCGGCGGTCGCGGTGACCTGTCGCGCACACGCCGCGCTCCACCCGCACGCGCAGATGCGCGAGCCGATCACGGTCGCCGATGTGCTGGCGAGCCGTCTGATTGCCGACCCGCTGCGCCTGCTCGATTGCTCGCTCGTCTCCGATGGTGGGGCTGCGATCGTGCTCACCGCCGCCGAGCGCGCACGCGACTTCCCGCACCCACCGGTCGTGTTGCTCGGCGCAGGCGAAGCGCACGGCCACGAGCACATCTCTCAGGCACACAGCCTCACGAGCTCGTTCGCGAAACACTCCGGGGAGCGCGCCTACGCGATGGCCGGCGTCTCGCCCGGCGACATCGACGTCGCTTACGTTTACGACTGCTTCACGCCCGTAGTCCTGATCGAGCTCGAGGATCTCGGCTTCTGCCAGCCGGGCGAGGCCGGCGGGTTCGTCGCGGAAGGCCACGCCCGCCTCGGTGGCAAGCTCCCGATCAACACGCATGGCGGGTTGCTTTCACACTGCCACCCAGGCAATCCCGGCTCGATGTTCGCCCTCACCGAGGCCGTCGCGCAGCTGCGGGGAAGCGCTGGTGCGCGCCAGGTCGCCGGCGCGGAACTCGCGCTGCTGCACGCGCAAGGCGGGATTCTCTCGAGCCACGCGACGCTCGTGCTCGCGCGCGGGAATGCCTAATGGCTGGCGAGCCGAAGGCGCTGCCCCAGCCGACGCCGCTGAGCGCGCCCTATTGGCAGGCGTGTCGCGAGAGTCGGCTCGTCGTGCAGTGCTGTGCCGCGTGTGGCCATCGCCAGCTCTATCCGCGTGTGATCTGCACGCAGTGCGCGAGCGACCGCGTCGCGTGGAGCGACGCATCGGGTCGCGGGCGCGTGAAGAGCTTCACCGTGATCCGCCGCGCCGTTTCCCCCGCTTACGAGCCCGACGTGCCGTACGTCGTCGCGTTGATCGAGCTTGCCGAGGGGCCGACGCTGATGAGCAATGTGGTCGGCTGTGCACCCGAGGCCGTGCGCATCGGCGCGCCGGTGCGCGTTCGCTTCGACGCGTGGACTCCCGAGATCAGCGTTCCCGTTTTCGTGCTGGAGACTTGAGAGATGGCGTATGACTACCGCATCGGAACCCAAGTGAACCCGAGCGCCGCGGCGGATTCGCTCGAGCGCAAGCAGCCGTACGTCGACAACGGCACCGCGATCGTCGAGCCCTCCAGGTATCATTCCTCCGAGTTCATGGCCCGCGAATGGCAGCGGCTCTGGCCGAAGGCGTGGCTGATCGCCGGTGTCGCGTCCGACCTGCCCGATACCGGCTCGTATTTTCTGTTCGAGCTCGGCCGCGAATCCATCCTCGTGACGCGCACCGAGGATGGCGTGCGCGCGTTCTACAACGTCTGCACGCACCGCGGCACGAGACTCGTCACGCAGCCCTACGGCAAGAAGAGCTTCCACGTCTGCCCGTTCCACGCGTGGCGCTTCAATCATCGCGGCGAGCTCGTGGCGCTCACGGATCGCGAGACGTTCCGCGACGAGGTCGCATGCGATGCGCGCGGGCTCGCGGCGATTCGTTGCGAGGAGTACGCAGGCATCGTGTTCGTGAATCTGGACGAGCACGCGCCGCCGCTCCGCGAGCGCATTGGGCTGCCGCCCGGTTACCTGGAGAGCTACCGCATCGATCAGATGCGCGTCGTTCGGCACGTGCAAACGGAGTGGGCGGCGAACTGGAAGATCGGCGTCGAGGCGTTCTACGAGAGCTACCACTTGCACTGCGTGCATCCCGAGACGCGCCAAGTAATGGCCGACCTGGCCGTGCAGTACGACCTCTACCCGCATGGCGGGAGCCGCATGATCGTGCCGATCGGGCAGATGAGCCCGCGCATCAAAGATCAGGACACGCTCAACGACGGGCTCGCTCACATGCTGCGCGGCGTTGGCGTCGATCCGGCGACTCAGCCGGGAGGCGCGCGCGGCGTGCGCGCCGCGATCGCGCGCGCGAAGCGCGAAAACGCGACGCGCGCGGGGCTGGATTACGCGCGCTTCACGGACGGCCAGCTCACCGACAGCTGGGCGACGGGCATCTTCCCCAACGTGCAGATCGGCTGTCATCCGGAAGGCGTCTTCCTGATGCGCTTCCTCCCCCATCCCAGCGACCCCGAGCGCTTCTTCTACAACACGATGACGCTCATTCATCCCTCCGACGATCCGCATCACAAGGCGCCGGAATGGATGGGCGTTCCGGAGGGCGTGGACCTAACAGGCCGCACGCGCCCGCCGCTCGAGAAGTTCGGTGTTGGCGAGGACGGGAAGCTCGGGCAGGTGTTGTCGCAAGACGCGGATCTGCTGCCCATCGTTCAGCAAGGGGTGCGCTCGCGAGGATTCAAGGGGCAGCTGTGGGGCGAGCAGGAGCAGCGGCTCAGGCACTTCCACGCGGAGCTCGAGCGGTATCTCGCGGACGACCGTGCGCGTGGCGGGCGGGCGGGATGATGGAAACGGCTTCGGAATCGGAGCTGCACGCTTCGCGCGTTCAACGCGTTGTTTCGTCGCAGGCAGTGCGAGTGTGCACCGCTCGGGCGGCGTAGGATTCGTTTCCTTCAACTTTGGAGATTTCCTCGATGGCGAAGACGCATGATCACGAGATCGTCTCGATCTATCCGTTCTCGGGCGCGGAGGTCGATCAGCTGATGCACGGATCGAACGAGTGCGTGCTGATGTGGGCGACCAAGGACGGTTGGCCGGTCGGCGTGACGCACGCGTTCGTTTGGCACGAGGGGAAGATCTGGCTGACGTTCGCGTCGCATCGGCATCGCACGGCGGCGATTCAGCGCGACAATCGTGTCGCGGTGAACGTGAGCAGCGCGGGTTACCCCGCTGGCGCGCCCGAGGCGCTGCCGCGCGGCGCGATCACGTTCAAGGGGCGCGGTGCGTTCTTCAGCGACGACGCGACCAAGCAGTGGTTCTACCGCGCGCTCTCTCAGAAGCTGAACCCGGGCAACCCGGCCGGCGAGAAGTTCTTCTACGAGCTGCTGGATTCTCCGCTGCGCACGATTCTCGCGATCACGCCCGAGAAGACGATCATGTACAACGGCAAGACGGCGGGCGCGCACATGGCGGGCACGGCGTCGGAGTCGGACCTCGGGCCGCGGCTCGGCGCCGACGCCGAGCGCATGAACGCGGAGCGCAAGAAGCTCGGTCTGCCGCCGCGCTAGCCGCGTGTCGCGCCCGGCCGCGGAAACTCCAAGGAGACTCGCATGCATCGCCGATTCCTGATCGTCTCGCTCGCCGCGTCGCTCGCGCTCGCGGGCTGCTTCGCGCCTTCGGATCGACGCCCCGGCACGCGCCTCAGCGGCGACGTCGCGGCGCTGCCGGCCGATTGGTCGTTCAGCGACGCGCATCCCGAGATCGCGATCGAGGTGGCGGGGTTTCTCGGGCTTCCGCACTCCGTGACGATCTGGTGCGCGAGCTTGGACGGCGTGCTTTATCTCGGAGCGCGCGATCCCGACTCGAAGCGCTGGCCGGCCTGGGCCGACGCGAACCCGGACGTGCGGCTGAAGATCGCCGACGCGATCTACGAAGTGAAGCTCGCGCCGCTCGACGATGCCAGCACCATCGCGCGCCTCCAACCCGTGTATGCGAAGAAGTACGCGCTGCCCACACCGGAGCCGGGAACCACGCCGCCGCCGATTCGCTACTGGCGCGTCGGGCCGCGCTGATCGCAAGCGGCGCGAAGCGCCGCGCGCAGCGAGGCGAAGCCGAGTGGAGCTACCGGAGCAGAGGCTTGCAGTCCGCGCTGCAACCATCTGGCACCGCGCTAGGCGAAGCCGCAGGCCGATGCAGCACGCCGCGCGTCGGACGCACTACGACGCGCGGGTCGTCGCCTGTGCTGTCGACCGTGCCGTCGCCGTCGACGATCAGGCTGTAGCCGCCGGGCTCGCGCGGCACCCACAACAAGCTGACGCGCGGCCGCGCGGCGACGTTGGCCGCAGTGCGCTTGCCCGTCTTCGCGACCAGCGCCACGCCGTCCCAGCTCGCGGCGATCGACACGCTGTGTGGGCGGCCGTCGTCGCTCACCGTCAGCAGATAGGGAGTGGCGCCGCGGAGCTCGGCCTCGGCGCGGAGCTTCTCGAGGGCAACGGGAATGCTCACCGGCTCACACCTCCACGGCGGCCTTGAAGCCGCCGTACACCATCCGTCGGCCGTCGAACGCGCGCTGCACATCCGGCCCCATCATCTTCTGCATGCGCTGATCCTTCAGCACCGCCGCGTTCACGCGATCGCGATGCGCCCGCGACTTGAACACGATCCACGAGAACCACACCGACTCGCCCTTCTTCAGCTTTACCGCCTGCGGGAACGAGGTCCATTTCCCCGGCTTCACGTCGTCCGCGACGCATTCGACGTAGGCGAGCGCGCCGTGATCGCGCCAGATCTTGCCCGCCTGCTTGGCGATGCGGCGATAGAGCGCGGCGTGTTTCTTCGGGATCGGGAGCACGAAGCCGTCCACATAGCTCGCCATCTCGGGGCCTCCTCGGTGCGCGCAGCGATCACGCTAACGCGGCGCGTTCGCTCGCGCGTCCCTAGTTGCGAATCAGCAGTGCGCCCACGAACACGATCGCCACCGCGAGCCAGCGCCACGCGCCGACACGTTCGCGCAGGAGCACTGCCCCGATCGCGACGGCGAACAGCATGCTCGTCTCGCGCAGTGAGACGACGAGCGCCACGGGGGCCCGGCCGAGGGACCAGATCGCCAGCAGATACGACGCGGTGGAAAGAAGCGGCGCGAACACCGCGATCCGCCAGTGCTGGCTCACCACGGCCGCGACGTTCGAGCGCCGTGCCTGATAAGCCGCCATCGCCACGGCGTTTCCGATCGCGATGACCGGCCCGTACGAGAGTGGGTCGTTCGCGATGCGCACGCCCATCGAATCCGTGAGGACGCCGGCCGCCGTCGCGAGCGCCGCGAGCGCCGCGAAGCCGAGCCCGCGGACAGTGACCGTGCGCGAGCGTTGCGCGGCTTCCCACCCGAGCAGTGCGATGCCCGCAGCGACACACAGCACGCCGGCGAGACTCCAGGGCGCGAGCCGCTCGCCGAACAATGGGACCGCTGCAACCGAGATCACCAGAGGATTCAGCCCGCGGACCACGGGATACGCGACGGCGAAATCGCCTTCGCGGTATGCCGAGCCGAGCAGCGCCTGCGCGGGAACGCTGAGCCCGATCGTGACCGCGATCCAGCCCCACGCGGCGTGGTCGGGCAGCCCGTTCCACGCGAGAAGCAGTACGTTCGGCCACGCAGCGCCGATGCCGAGCGCGACCAGCGCCCCGTACGGATCGGGGCGCGACTTCACCCACGCGTTCCAGGTCGCGTGCAAGAGCGCGCTCGCGAGCATCGCGGCGAAGACGGCGGAGCTCATCGCGCCCTAATCAGAGGAAATCGCGGAGACGAGGGCAGCGAGCTCGTCTCGCTTGCGCTCGTAGTCTTCGACCAGGGCGAAGTGGGTTCGCGCGCGATCCAGGTTCTGGCCCTCGCGATGAACGCGGAAATACGTGTCGCCGCGCAGGTGATCGGCGAGGAAGCGCGTGCCGTCCACATAGGTTCGCAACAGCCCGCCGAACGGGAGGTCCGCGCGCTCGCCGGCGCCGAGGCTCGCGCCCGTGCCGCGCACGAAGCCTCCCGCGAGTGCCGCGAACAGGTCCGTCTCGAGGCGGACGCGCGCGAGGTCTCGTTCGTCCTCCGCTGCGCGCGTGGCGCCGCTGCGCGCGAGATCGCCAAAATCGGTGAGCGCACAGCCTGGCATGACGGTGTCGAGATCGATCACGCACAGGCCCTCGCCGGTCGCGTCGTCGAGCAGCACGTTGTTGAGCTTGGTGTCGTTGTGCGCGACCCGCTCTCGGAGTGCGCCGCTGCGCTTCAGCTGCTCGAAGCGCGCGACCACGGGCTCGCGCGAGAAGGCGAGCTCGACCTCCGCGCGGCAGGCGGAGAGGCGCTTCGCTGCGTCCGTGCGCACCGCCTCTTCGAGCTGCTCGAAGCGCAGGCGCGCATCGTGGAAGCGCGGAATCGTCTCGTGCAGCCGCGGCGGCGGAAGGTCTTCGAGCTGAGCCAGGAAGCGGCCGAACGCGAACGCCGCCGCGCGCGCATCCGCCGCCCCGCGTGCGACGTCGTGGCTGTGCGCCCCTTCGATCAGCGGCACCGTGCGCCACGTGTCGCCGCGCGAGTCCACGTACCCGTTCGCGCCGCTGCGCGCGGGCACGAGCGTGAGTACGCGGCGCTCGAGGTCGCGCACGCCCTCGCGCTCGAGCGCGCGGCGCTGGTGCGCGACCACGCGCGCGAAATTCTCCATCACCTGCGCGGGCTCGCGGAACACGGCGCGATTGATGCGCTGCTGGACGAAGCGTGCGATCCCGTGCGGCGTCTCGAGCTCGGCGAGCACGGTGGTGTTGATGTGCCCACTTCCGAACGGCGTCGAGCGCAGCCAGCGGCCCGGTAGCGCGAATGCGTCCGCGACTTCGCGCAGCAGCGCCTGGTTGTCGGCGCTACTCATGCGCGTGGCCCATCCCTTCGCCGTGAGGACGAGGTCTCGTGCCGCAGCTTCCCGTGCTGGTCGTCCCGTTCATCGCGGAAAGACTCCCGATCGACGGCGACCTCAACAAGCCCCCGTGGACGTCACTCGCTCCGGTCGCGCTCGCGGCGTCTCATGGCCGCGATCCCTGGAACGCGGCAGGCAGCGTGCAACCCACTGCGCTGCGCATCTGTCACGACGGAGAGCGTCTCTACGTCGCGTTCGACTGCGTGGACCGCGACGTGTGGGGCAGCCATCAGGGACGCAACCACCCGATCTACGAAGAAGAGGTGGTCGAGGCATTCCTCGCGCCGGGCGCCGACCCGCGCCGCTACTTCGAGCTCGAGTCGAGCCCGCGCGGCGCCTACTGGGAAGGCCTCATCGACAACCCCGATGGCCTGCGCAGCAGCATGCGCAGCGACCTCGCGTGGCTGTGCGCCGGCTGGGAGCGCGGGATCCGTGTGCGCGGCACGCTCGACGTACGCGACGACGTCGACGACGGCTGGTCGGTCGAGTGGGCAATTCCGTTCGCGGCGCTCGGCGCGCCCTCACCGCGCCGAGGCGAGCGCTGGCGCGCGAACTTCTATCGCATCGAGCGCCCGCGCGGCTCGGCGCCGGAGTTCAGCGCGTGGTCTCCGACGTTCGCCGACCCCGCCGAGTACCACTTGCCCGCGCACTTCGGCGTGCTCGAGTTCGCGTGATGGATTCGCTTCGGCCCGCGCTCAGCCTCTCGCGCGCTGCACACCGCCGCGCGGTGCTCGGGCTGCAGGGCCTCTGGCCCGGGCGCCGCTTTGCCGGGGCGTCGGGCGTCAGCGACGCGCTGCGCGCGATGCATGCACTACAGCTCGATCCGCTGAACGTGGTCGCGCGCAGTCAGGACATCGCGCTCTACGGCCGCGTGCTCGGCTACACGCCAAGCGATCTTCACGCGATGGCCTACGGCCGACGCGAGGCCTTCGACTACGGCGGCTGGCTCCACCTCTATCCGATCGAGACCTTTCGTTACTGGCGCACGCCCATGCGTCGCGTGAAACGGAGCGCGGAGCTCGCCGACTTTCGCGCCAAGCACCCGACCGCCCTCCGCAACGTGAAACGTGCGCTGCGTGAGAACGGCCCGATGGCGAACCGCGAGTTCGCAGGTCGCGCGCTCGGCGAGTGGAGCTACTACGGGCGCACGGATACGGCGCTCGCTCTGCACTTCTCATGGCTCGCGGGCGAGGTAATGATCACCGAGCGGCGCGGCTTCGATCGCGTCTACGACTTGCGCGAACGCGTGCTGCCGGCCGCGCACGAGACGGCGGCCAGCGAGCGCGAGGCGGAGGCATTCTTCGCGCAGCACGTGGTCGCGCAGCACGGCGTGTTGCGCGAGAGGCTGTGGCGCAAGCAGTTCGCGTTGCGCGTCGGCCGTGAAGCCGCGGCGCAGCGCGGGAAGCGCACGCTCGAGGCGGCGATCGGGCGCGGCGTGCTCGCGCGCGTGCGCGTCGAGGGTTCGCACGAGCCCTGGCTCGCGCTCAGCGAGACGCTGCCTCTGCTCGGCGAGCTGGAGGCGGGCCGCGTGCCGAACGCCTGGAAGCCGCTCGGCCCGAGCACGGAAGAAGAGGCGACGCTGCTCGCACCGCTCGAGGTCGCGACGGCGCGCAGGCGCGCGCAGAAGCTGTTCGGCTTCGACTACAAGTGGGAGGTCTACACCCCCGCAAGGCTGCGGCGCTGGGGCTACTACACACTGCCAGTGCTGCACGGCGACCGGCTCGTGGCGCGGCTCGATCCGAGGCTCGATCGCGCGAGCGGCGTGCTCGAAGTATTGGGGTTCTGGCTCGAAGACGGCGAGCGCACCTCACCCGAGTTTGCCGACGCGCTCGCGAACGGACTCGTGCGCTTCGCGCGCATGGCGGGCGCGACGCGAGTAGACTTGCGCCGCGTGCGGCCGGCGCGCCTCGCGGCGCACTTGCAGGAAAAGCTCGCGGCGCAGCTCGGCTGAGCGACGCGCCTCTAGATCCGCTGCAGCTTCGGCATTACCTCGCTCGCGAACAGGCGCAGGTTCCGCTCAGATTCTGTGTACGGCATGCCGGCGTAGCTGAACACGCAGCTGAAGTGCTCGCAATTCATACGGTCCGCGGTCTTCACGATGCGGTCCTGGCACATCGCGGGCGTGCCCCACACCTGGAGGTCGAGGTACGCCTCGGTCGCCTGCGCTGCGGATGAGCGCTGCGCCTCGGACATTGCGGCGTAGAACTCGTAACCCTTCGTCTTCGCGAAGTGCTCGCCGCCGAACTCGTAGTGGCGCTTGGCGGTTTCCCAATAACCGCCGATCCAGCGCACCGCGAGCTCGCGCGCGCGCTTCTCGTCGGAATCGCAGAACACCCAGCCCGCGACGATCGGCTTCGGCGCATCGCTGCCGTTCACCTCGCGATAGATGCGACGGTACATGGCGAGCTCCGCGTCGATCGTTTCCCACGGCTTCTGCGGGATCACGAGGATTCCGATCCCCAGCTTCGCCATGATCTCCGCCGATTCCGGCGAGACCGCGGCGGCGTAGGTGCGGCCCTTGAACGTGCCCGCGGGCTTCGGGCGGATCGCCTTCCTCGGCTGCTTGTAATGCTTGCCGTCGAACTCGCAGAAGCCCGACTCTAGGCCGCCGAGCACGATCTGCGCGGCTTCCACGAAGCGCTCGCGGGATTCGCCCATGTCGAGCCGGAAGCCCTCGAACTCGACGCGCCCCGCGCCGCGTCCGATGCCGAGGATGAAGCGCCCGCCCGACATGTGATCGATTAGGGAGATCTCTTCCGCGGCGCGCATCGGATCGTGCCACGGCAGCACGACCACCATCGAGCCGAGCTGGATGCGGCTCGTGCGGCCCGCGAAGTAGGAGAGGAACTGCAGCACGTCCGGCACCATCGTGTAGTCGGTGAAGTGGTGCTCGACGCTCCACAGCGAGTCGAAGCCGAGCGGCTCGGCGAGCGACGCGAGACGCAGCTCGTTCGCGTAGACGTCGCCGTCGCTGCGCTCGTCGAAGGGGTTCTGGCAGATCGCGGCCATTCCGATGCGCATGGGGCCTCCGGTGGTGTGCCCCACGCTAAGCCAGCGCGCGAACGCAGCGCAAAAGTGCGCGGTAGCGTGCGCTGCGTCGCGCTCGTACGCACCGGGGTCAGACCCCGGGTGCGTACGAGCCAGGAGACCTGAGATGAGTGAGCTCCCCGGCCCCGATTCGAAGCACCCCGCGCGCCTTGCGTCGTGGCGTTCGATCGACGCCGTCACGCGCGGCGACAGGCGTGCGTGGCTGGAGAATTTCGCGGACGACGCAGTGGTCGAGGATCCGATCGGCCCGTCGCACTTCGACCCGGGCGGCACCGGCATCCGCGGCAAGCTGGCGATCGCGAAGTTTTGGGACGACCACATCGCTGGCCGCCGCGCGATGTTCAACCTGCAGCACTCGCTCGTCGCCGGGAACGAGTGCGCGAACGTGGGCACGCTCGCGATTCAGGCTCCGGACGGCTCCGTCTTCCAGCTCTTCGGCGTCTACACCTACCGCGTGAACGATGCGGGCAAGGTCAGCGCGCTGCGCACTTATTGGGAAGCTGCAGACGCGATCGCGTATCCGCCCCACGGCGCCGGCGCGAAGTAGGCGCTCGCTGCTCCGCCGCGAGGATCGCGCTCAGTAGACCCAGTTCCCGGCCTGATAACGGAACATCTCTTTCACCACGGTGCTGGCTGATGCCTTGCAGCTGCTCTCTCCGGCTCCCGAGCATTGCAGGTCGAGCTCGCAGTAGCTGAGGATTCCGACGTAAGGCGCTTGCGTGCTGCCAGTCGGGCGCAGCTCCATCTCGTAGGTGGCGCGGATGCTCTTGCGCACGGCGGTCGCGGAGCGCGCGACGACGACGGCGCGCATCTTCTGGATCCAGTCGTGAGAGAACGACTCGAAAGACGTCGTGATCGCTGGGTCGCCGCCCGTGGTCGGCTTCGCGGCGCGCTGACAGATCGAAAGATCCTTCGGCGGCGGCATCACGATCGTGGTCGCCTCGGGCGGTGCGACCACGCGCGGCGGCGGCGGAGGCGGCGCTGCGCAGGCGACCGCAGCCGTCGCGAGGGCGAGCACGACGATCAGCGGAATGCGCGGGAGGGGCGTCATGTGCGAGGTACCCTATCACGCCTAGCCGGGCGCGACGGGCTCCGGAGGCGCTCGCATTCAAGCAGGCGGCGATGGGCGGTTGCAGGATTCTGGCTCCGGGCCGGAGCACGTGCCCCTAACTCTTCTCCCGCTCGCGGTAGTCCCCGAACCCCTTGTCGCGCTCCGACAGCGCCTGCGTGAGCCCCCCGCGCGCCTTGCCCACGAAATCTTGCAGCGTCTTCGTGTGCGTGCCGAGCGCGCACAGCTCGGTGCCAACGCGCATCGCGGTGCGGAACCCCATCATCTCCATCTGGCGGTGCACGACGCGCTTGTTGAGCTGGAGCACGTCGACGGGGATCTGCGTGATGCGCTGCGCGACCTCGAGCACGCGCGCCTCGAGCTGATCCGCGGGGAACGAACGCGTCGCCCAACCGAGCTGCGCGGCCTCGACGCCGCTGATCGAATCGCCCGTGACCATCATCTCCATCGCCATGCGCATGCCGACCATCCAGGCGTGGAAGTGCATGTCGGGTACGCCAAAGCGCACGGCCGGGTAGCCGATCTTCGCGTCCTCGGCGCAGTAGACGAGATCGCAGCCCGTCGCGAGCTCGCTTCCGCCCGCGAGGCAGTAGCCGTGCACCTGCGCGATCACGGGCTTGCCGAGATCCCAGATTCCCATCCAGCCGGTGGTGACGTGGCGGGGCCACTGGCCGTCGCTGTCGGACGTGTAGAACGGAAGCTGCTGGCCCTCGTTGCCGCCGCCGAGGTCGTAGCCCGCAGAGAAGCTCGGCCCGGCGCCGCGCACGATCTGCACCTTCACGTCGGGATCGGCGTCGCCCTGATAGAGCGCGTCGAGCAGCTGGCCGCGCAGCGCGTGGTTCAGCGCGTTGCGCTTCTCGGGGCGATTCATCGTGATGCGGCGGACGTGCGGTGCGGGGCTGTCGATGAGAACGACGGTGTACTCCACGGGAGAGCTCCTTCGAGTGGGCGGGGCACGATAGGGGAACGCGCGCCGCTAGCTTGCGCGCATGTTGCCTCCCCGCACGCGCTGGTGGTTCGCGCTGCGCGCGCGCGCGCGGGAGGTGCGCGGGCGACATGCGCGCGTGTTCTGGATCGCGCACTCGCTCTGGGCGCTCGCTCAGGGCGCCGTGGTCGCGGTGCTCGCGGAAGAACGCCCCGATTTCGCGGCGTGGGTGCTCGGCCTGCTCGCGTTCGTGTGGCTCTCGACGCTGTTCTTCTGCCGCAGCGCGCTCGTGATCGACCGCCCGGACTCATTGCGCATCGGAGTCGCCTCCTACGCGACGCGCGTCGTATATCAGCAGACCTTGTTCTTCTTGCTTCCCTTCTACGTGCGCTCGACGACGCTCGCCTCGCCAAACCTCGCGTTCACGCTCGCGCTCGCGGCACTCGCCGTGCTCGCCTGCCTCGATCTCGCGTTCGATCGTTGGCTGCGACGCAGCGCGGCCTTCGCGGCGACGTTCTTCTTCGTGGTCGCCTACGCCGCGCTCCAGCTGTTATTGCCGTTAGTCCTGCGCGTGCCGTTCACGCTGGCGCAGCCACTCGCGCTCGGGCTCGCACTGCTTGCCTCCGTCGCCAGCGTGGTGCTCCCGCGCGGCCATACCCGCGCGCAGCGCTTGCTCGGCGCGCTGCCCGTCACCGCGCTCGCCGCGGCGCTCGGGCTCGCGCCGCGGCTCGTTCCGCCGGCGCCGCTGCGCATCTCGGCATTCGGCTTCGAGGAGCTCGCAGAAACCGTGCGTGCGACGGTGCGGGTCGCGGCGCCGGTGCCGGTCCCAGTCCACGTGACGCTGCGCTGGGAGCGCGGCGCCGAGGTCTTACGAATGTCGCGCGCTGTCGCGATCACCGCGCACGGCAGCGGCTTCCGCGTATGGGACGAGCTCGCGCTGGTGCGGCTCGGCGTCGGGGGCGCGCGCGTCGAGGTGCTGACGGCGACTGGACAGCTGGTCGGACGCGGTACGCTGCGGCGCGGAACCGCTCGCTAGCGAGTCGCCCCGCCGCGAAGGAGTGCGCATGCTCCGCTGCAACGGCATCCATCACCTCGCGATCTCCACCGCGGACATCAAGCAGCAGATCGCGTTCATGAACGATGTGCTCGGCCTCGAGCTCGTCGCGCTCTACTGGATGCACGGCGTGCCCGGCGCTTGGCACGGCTTCCTGAAGCTGAGCGACCACTCCTCGATCGCATTCGTGCAGACGCCAGAGGTCGCGGCCGTCGAGCGGTCGCTCGGTGTGTCGCACGCGGGCAGCCCGGGCGGCCTCAGCGCGGGCGGCACGATGCAGCACCTCGCGCTGAACGTGGACACCTTCGAGGAGCTGCTGGCCTTTCGCGATCGCATCCGCTCGCGAGGCATTACAGTGCTCGGACCGATCCATCACGGCATGTGCGATTCGATCTATTTCGCGGGAATCGAGGATCTGTCGCTCGAGATCGCGACCTCCGAGCGGCCGATCGACGGCCGCGCGTGGATCGATCCCGAGGTGGTCGCGCTCGCCGGCATCGACGCCCGCGAGCTCGCGCGCTTCCGGAGCCCCGAACCGTTCCCGGCGCGCTCGCCGCACGTCGCGCAGCCCGTGCTCGATCGCAGCAAGCCCTACCAGCGGGCGATGCCGGGCTACGAGAAGCTGGTGCAGATGGCCGACGAGGAGCTGACGGCACGCATGAGCGTGACGGATCCGCCGGTCCGGGTCGGGGACTGATCGACCCTAAGCAGCCGGGTTGGCGCGCAGCGCATCGAACTTTCCCGCTGGCCGCGACTTCGCGTACTCGAGCACGATCGGCTCGAGATCTGCGGGGCTCGCGCCGTGCAGGATCACGCCGTCGCAGCCGAGCGCGAACTGCTCGCGGATCTTCGCGACGCAGCGCGCGGGGCTGCCCGTCGCCGCCGGCGCGAGCCACTCGCCAGGGATCAACTTCGCGATCTGCTCGAGCTCCGCGGTCGTCGCGCGCGCGTCGATCGCGCCGCGGAAGTTCGCGACGAGCGGGTCGCTGCGAAAGCGCGTGAGCACGGCGGGATCCCAGTGGTTGGTGCGCACCATCAGGTCGCCGTAAGCCTGCAGGTAGGTCGCCATCCGCCCGACCGTCTTCTTGAGCCGCACGGGCTCCGAGATGTGATCCCCGATGGTCGCGAAGCACGACCAGACGCGGACGCGCGCCGGATCGCGCCCGGCCCGCTCGGCGGCGGCCTTCACTTCGCGCACGCAGCGTGCGGTCGTTTCCTCGGTGAAGAAGGTGTGCAGCACGACGGCGTCCATCGCGCGGCCGCCGAGCGCCAAGGAATTAGGTCCGAACGCGGTGAAGGTGAGCGGGATCTCGCCCGTGTAGTCGGGGCCGAGGGAGAGCAAGCCGAACTTACCGCACGGGCCGTCGTGGCCAACGACGGTCTCGCCGCGCCAGAGGCGACGCATCAGGCCCGCGAAATCTTCGAGCTGGGCGGTCGTGATGGCGGGCAGGCCGAACGCCTTGAACATCGGCGCGATGCCGCGCCCGAGGCCGAGCGAGAAGCGCCCGCCCGTGAGCTTGTGCATCGTCATCGCGTACGACGCGGTGACGAGCGGATGGCGCGTGTTGTGATTGGTCGCGGCGGTGGCGATGCGGATCTCGCGCGAGACGGCGCCGACTGCGCCCGAGATCGTCGCG
>JANNKN010000336.1:0-4465 GCA_031396315.1 Deltaproteobacteria bacterium | reverse complement strand
GCGGTCGTCCAACTGACGATGCTGGCCTCCGCGGTGAGAAGCGGCACAGGCCCGCGAGGCGTTCAATGGCTCGGCGTGGCGATCGCCCTCGCGGGCGTCGCCGTGCTCGCGCTGCCGGGCGCGACCGCCCCGGATCCCGTAGGCGTCGTCCTCATGGCCGGAAGCGGGGTGGCTTGGGGCGTCTACAGCCTGCTCGGCCGACGAGTCGCGACGCCGCTGGCCGTAACCACGGCGACCTTCGTTCGAGCCGTGCCGCTCGCACTCGGCGCCTTGCTGCTCGCGGTGTTGACGTCGGCGGAAGGGCCGAGGTGGAATTGGCGCACGCTCGGCCTCTCGATCGCTTCCGGCGGGCTCGCCTCGGGGCTCGGCTACACGATCTGGTACACGGCACTGCCTCGTCTGGACGCGACGCGCGCCGCGGTGGTGCAGCTCGCCGTCCCCCTCCTGGCCGCGACCGGCGGCATCGTGCTCCTCGGGGAGAAGCCGACGATCACTCTCGGCGTCGCGGCGGTCGCGATCCTGGGAGGAATGGCGCTCACAATCGTTGGCCCCCGGCGTCAGGAGTCCTGCTTGAGTCGGCGTAGCTGAGCAGGAGCGCTCGCCTTGCGAGCGCGCCGGGAAACGGGACATCCTACTTGCGGTGAACTGGGACGACCTCCGATTCCTCGTCGCTGTCGCGCGCGAAGAGACCGTCGCCGCCGCATCGCACCGTCTCGGCGTCGATCAGACGACCGTCGCCCGCCGTCTCCGCACCCTCGAGGAATCGCTCGGCGCGGTGCTCTTCGAACGGAGCGACGGCCGCTGGCGGCTCACCGCATTCGGCCGGCGGGCAGTCGAGCGCGCCGAGCACATCGAGGAAGACGTTGCGGGAATCCTCCGCTCCGCGGAGTGCGAGTCGCAGGTGGTGAGCGGCGTCGTTCGTCTCACGTCGTCTCCGACGACCCACTCCGAATACCTGGTGCACCGTCTCCCGGAGCTCTATGCCCGGCACCCGGAGCTCGTGATCGACTTGGTCGACAGCGACGCGAACCTGGACATCACGCGCCACGAGGTGGACGTAGCGATTCGCGCTGCGCGGCCGGAGAGCGGCGACTTCATAATGCGTAAGCTCGCCGTCATCGGCTACGCCGTCTACGAATCGTCGCACCCAGGGGTCGTCACAGGCCAGGATGATTGGGTCGCCTACGGCGAGGATCTCGCACACGTCGTGGAGATGCGATGGCTGGGGGCCCACATTGGGGCCGGCCGCATTCGGCTTCGCGACAACGGGCTGAGGACGCTCTGCGGTGCGATTGCCGGCGGGATCGGACGCGGCCTTCTGCCCTGTATGGTGGGAGACGCGCATCCGGAGCTCCGACGATCCACGCCGGGCGATCCCGTGGTCTCGCGCGATCTTTGGCTCCTCGTCCACCCCGAGTCGCGCGAGTCCGCCCGTGTGGCCGTCGTTACCGATTGGCTCTTCAAGCGCTTCACTGCAGATGCCCGCCTGCTCGACGGCAGCGAATCTGGTGCGCGCTAATCGGTCTCAGTGTCGATTCGGTCGCCCATCCGCATAATGAGCTGGCCGGCGCGCCGACCCGTTGCGACGCGGCCCGCGACGGACGCGGCGGCGAGGGCCGCGAGCAGCGGCTCGCCCCTCTGAAGGCCGGGAACGCAGAGATCTCGGGGTCGGCCCGAGCCGCGCTCGAGCGCCGACGGCTCGTCGAATGGCGCGGCCGGATCCGGCTATCTGCGGGCGTCATCGGAGAATCGGTGACAGGTGAATTCTTGTGCAAGATAAAGAGTGCTGGACGGAAACTCGTAACCGGCGGCCCTACCTCGCGAATCTGTTGGATGGCCCGGCTGAACGGTGTCACCCGAATTTCGAAGCAACGACGCGTCCTAGCGCGATTCGTGCCTCCACTCTTTATCTTGCACAAGATGAGTTATTGGGCTGCGTGCTCATCTCCTGCCTTCGGCCCACCGCTCAACCACCGAGCTCGCTGCGCCTCAGGCGTCTGAACTGGCAGCGAGTCGGCACGGGGCGCGCACGCCGACGGAGGCGCCTCAGACAGCGCGCGTGCGGTTGCTTCGCGCTACGGGCGCTCGAGAACGAGCACTCCGGTTCTCCCAGGACAATCGATCCCCAGAGCGCTCTTGTGCGCGCGCAGGCTCGTACTTGCAACGCTCCGCTCGAACCTCCGACCGCAGGCGCTGCACTGGTAGACGCGAACCCGCTTCCGCTCGGGGCCAGCTCCTGCAACGCGACGCGCAGCCAATACCACAGCCGGCCGGCGCGGGGTTGGCAGCGCACCGCCGCCGCCTGGGGTCAGCTCAATCCGCCACCGGGGCGTGAACGTTTGCGTTGTCACGCTCGCGCCGAGGAGCCGATCGACGCGATACGAGCGATGACCCCCGCCGTCCGCGCGCTCCGCGTGCAGCACCACGTCGCCGGCCTGCGTTCGCCGCAGCGAATACGGTTCGATCCGGCGTGTCGAGCGCTTCCCGGTTTCGTCGCGGTAGTCGATGTCGACGCAGAGGTGATTCGCTGCCGCGAAGCGGATTGTTTCGAGCGGCCGCCCCTGCAATCCCAATGCGAGGAAACCGCCGGCCGGAGGTCGCAGAACGACTTCGCCGCGGGCGAGCCCGAACTGCGCAAGCCGAGGCCGAGTCGCGCCGCCTTCAAGCCAGTCGAAGAACTCAGGCAGCGCTCCCCAGAACGAATCGAACGGCGGCAACTCGGGCAGTTGGTGGCTCAGCATGCTCGACCAGTCCGCCTCGAGATCGGCGCGATGCTCTTCGAGCGAGCTCGTCGACGGCACCGGCAACGACTTGAAGGCGCACTTTGCGCGCAGTGTCGCCAGTACCTCCGCTGCGCCGTCGCGCGCTTCGTCTCGGCGGAAGAGGTTGACGACGTCGTACAGGTCGCGCGGGCTTCCACGATCTCCGAGCGCCCTGATCTTTTCTGCGAACACCTCCACGAAGGGGTAGGACCGAGCGCGGATGCCGTCCTGCGGCGCGTCTGAGTACGGGTGATCGATCGACTCGAGGACAGGCGGGTGGACGATTCGCTCGTCCGCGGTGAGGTCGAGGCGAACCCCAGGAAGGCTCCCCCGCGGCGTCAGCGGGCCGCGGTAGTAGAGGCGCCCCTCGGCCGACGGATTGCCGCGCTTGTTGACGTACACGTCGAAGCGGAGCTGGGCCGCGGGAATCTCGATGCCGGTCTGCTCGTAGATCCATGCCGCGATCTCGGTGAACGCGCGGCGCAGAAACGCCTCGTCGAGCTGGCGCACGTCGTCGAGCGTGAAGTCGAGATCCTCCGAAAAACGGTACGTCTCGAAGTGAACCTTCTTGAGGCACGTTCCGCCCTTGAACGCCCAGGCGTTGCCGATTTCCGCGTTGCTCGCGATGCCGGCGAGCACCCAACCGAGGACGTAGTCCTTCTCGACGACTTCCGGTCGTAGCGAGAGCTCGCCCGCGCGTTCGATGATCTCCCGGCGGTCAATCATCGCGACGCCGCTGCAGCCAGCGCGCCGGCACGCGAAGGCGCCAGCGCGTCACTACGCGAGGCGACGCGAGCGCGGGATCGAGCTTCGCGAGGCCCTCTGTTAGGCGACTCTGGCATTTCTCGATGATCGGAGCGAAATCGCCGCCGGTGCGCTCGAGGAGAAAACCGAGGCGCTTGAAGACCGCTCCGGCTCCGAGCTGTTCCGCGTAGCCGACCACACGCAGAAGGTCGGCGTCTTCGCGGCCGACGTACTCCTTCAAGCACGCAGCGCCGTGGCGAATGCCTCCGCCCGACGCGGGGCGCGCGAGCAGATCGACAATCGTTCGGTGTGGATCTGAGACCGGCACTCGAATGCGCCCGCGCCAGATCGTGCTCGTGCCGAAGATCGCGCGCTCTTGCGTGCGCTGAAGAGTAAACGCGATGCCGCCGATGCTGCGCCGCTTCGCTCGGAAGGGCCGCGCGGTGAAGACGCAGACGTCGCGGAAGATCTGCTCCGTGAGACCCCAATGCTCGGCGGCGGTCCAACCGCCGACGTAGCCCGGCGCAAAGAAGCGCGGCACTAACAACCACGGGTCTTCAAGCGTCTGCTCGGCGCTCTTCGCATCGAGCGGGATCGGTGAGTAGACGCCCCGCTGAAGGCGCTTCAGCCAGCCCTGCGCTGTCCAGCGCGCTAGCTGCTTCGCGGCCGCAGCGGCGTCGAGGTCAAGTGCCCGGGCGGCCTCTGCAACCGTGATCAGTTCACCGCTCGCGCGGAGGACGGCCGCGAGGCGATCTCGGCCGATTGAGCTGCGGAGTGTGCGCATGGTGTATCCGATGTGCTGTAGTTCATCGGAATCGTGAACTACCGCACACTGGATATATCAACTTCAGCCCGAATCGCCCTGGCGACGACCCCCAGCGCGGGCCTCCGCCGCAGCGCCTGGGCCAGCCGCGCGCTCATGAGGTCCGCGGCCTCCCGCTTCTCGTCGTCGAACAGGA
>JANNKN010000021.1:0-4020 GCA_031396315.1 Deltaproteobacteria bacterium | reverse complement strand
GAGCGCCGGGGCCTCGTGCTGAAGCAAGGCTTCGGGCAGACGGAGACCTCGATCCTGTGCTGCCTCGACGCGCAGGACGCGGTGCGCAAAGCCGGCAGCGTGGGCCGCCCCGTGCTGCACGCGGAACTGCGCATCGTCCGCAGCGAGACGCTCGCCTCCGCACCCGCTGCGTGGCGCGACTGCGCGGCGAATGAAACCGGCGAGATCGTCGTGCGCGGCCCGATCGCGATGCTCGGCTATTGGGAGCGCGCAGACGCCACCGCCGAGACGCTCCGCGACGGCGGCTGGCTCGTGACCGGCGACCTCGGCGCCTTCGACGCGGAAGGCTTCGTGACCCTCACCGGCCGCTCGAAAGATCTCTTCATCTCGGGCGGCGAGAACGTGTACCCGCGCCAGGTCGAAGCGGCCTACGAGGCGCACCCCGACATCCTCGAGATCGCCGTCGTCGCCGCACCCGACGAGCGCTGGGGCGAAGTCGGCCGCGCCTACGTCGCCTTGCGAGACGGCGCGCAGCTCGACGAGCCCGCGTTGATCGCCTGGGGCCGCGAACGGCTCGCCACTTTCAAAGTCCCGCGCAGCTTCACGCGAGTCCGCGAGCTCCCCAGAACGGCGAGCGGCAAAGTGCAGAAGTTCAAGCTCACCGAGAACTGACTCAGCACGCCCGCACCACCACTCTTGGTGCCACCGAGCGGCGCGCCGGCCTCGGAGCGGATCTGCCTTAATGCAAGCCGGCCAGCGCCGCGAAGCGGCGCAGGCGGCGCGCAGCGAGCCAACGCGAGCGGAGCTCGGGTAGAACTGGTGGCGGTGCCCGGACTCGAACCGGGGACACGCGGCTTATGAAACCGCTGCTCTACCGACTGAGCTACACCGCCCCAATAACTAGTTGCTCGCGCCCTCGGCCGCGGCCGCCGCCTCGGGCACCGGCACCGCGGCCGCGCGCTGCACGTCGAGCGCCTCGACGCGCGACTTCAGCGCCTGCAACTCCGCCATCACGTCGGGCGCGGGGACGCTCGCCGCGAGCGAAGCGCTCGCGTTCGCGACACCGCCGCGCACGTGCTGGCCAATTCGCTCGACCACGCTGTCGAGGCGCGGGATCAGCTCGGCCAGTGCGCCCGCGTGCACGAACACCGAGCGCTGCGTAGCCGCGGCCTCCGAGTTCACCGGAACACAGCGCAGATCGAGGCTCGCGCCCTCGCCGAAGCGCGTGAAGGAGCCGAACAGTACCCACTCGGCACCGGCAGCCCGTCCGGCGGCGCGCGCAGCCTCGAGATCCGAAGTCGCGGCGCTCGCGTCGTCCACGCGAACGGCGCTCACGCCGGCCTGCTGGCTGAGCCGTGAGCTCAGCATTTCTGAAATGCCGGCGCGGAGATAGCCGGATTCCTCGATCGAGTGGATGACCACCGGCAAGACCGCCACCCGCACCGACTCGGCAGCGGGTGCAGCCGCGCTCGAGAGCACAGCCAGGGCGAGGCACAGGGGCGAGCGCAGCAGTCGGAAGGTCATCGGCGTCAGGATCTCCGCCGCGCCTTCGAGATGGGCCGACGCGGAAGCGGACCTCTTCTATCCAACCCGAAGTTTCGGGGCAAGGTCTCTGGCGCGGGGCGCCGCCCGCATCGGCCCGTTTCCAGCTCAGTCGCCGCCGAGCTTTCGGACCTTCACGCCAGCCTCGTGCAGCAGCCGCAACGAGACATCTCCGAGCGGATACTCGGCGCTGAACACCACTTCACCGATCCCCGAATTGATGATCATCTTGGTGCACATCAGGCACGGGCAGAACGTCGAGTAGAGCGTGCTGCCGCGCACCGACACGCCGTGATAAGCGCTCTGCGTGATCGCATTCTCCTCGGCGTGGGAGCACAAGCACTCGCCGAGATCGACGCCGCCGGGACCGAACGCGTTGCAGCGCGGGCAGCCCCCCTCGTTGCAGTTGGTGACCCCGCGCGGCGTGCCGTTGTAGCCGGTCGAGATGATGCGGCGATCGACCGTAATCACCGACGCGACCTTGCGCTTCACGCAGTTGCTCCGCGTCGCGACGACGCGGGCGATGTTCATGAAGTAGTCGTCCCAGCCGGGCCGCGCGAAGTACAGGTTCGCGCGCAGCAGGCTGCCGAGCTGTTCGTGCAGCTCGGCGAGCGCGCCTTCGTTGCGCAGCGTGTCGTCCGCGAGGGCGCGCACCGCGAGCAGCTGCTGCGCGGCCGGGTCGGCACTGCCGAGCTCACGGCCCTCGAGCCGCCGCAGCTCCTCGATCGTCGTCGGATCGCCAGGCCGCGCGCGCGCGCGCATGCGCTCGAAGCGCGTCGCCTCGGCCGCATCCACCCACAGCAAGCGGAAGCGTTGGCCCGCATTGCGCAGCGCCTCGACCTCGGCGGGATGGCGGATCGAGTCGATCACGTAATTGCGGTCGGCGTGGAGCTGCGCGAGCAGACGCTTCGCGAGCGCGGCGGGCCCTTCGCTGGCGCGCAGCTCGCGGCCAGCGTCGATCATGCGCTCGCGGGTCTCGGCGACGCCGCGTTCCTTCAACACGCCGCGAATCACGTCCGACAGTGAGTGCGCATAAAAGGAGCGCTGCGTGAGATAGGTCACGGCCTCGCCCTTGCCCGAGGCATTCAGGCCCGACACACCGAGAATCATGCGCTCCCCCTGAAATCGGATTGGACCGCGCGCTGGCACGCGCGTCAACGCCGAATCCGCGCCCGCAGAGATAGACTCCGGCGCATGCGAAAACTCGCGCGCTCGATCTTCGTGGTTGCCTACTTCGCGCCCGCCTTCGCGTTCGCGGCGGAGCCCGTCGAGAGCGCCGCGCCGGTCACCGCGCCCGCCCCTGCGGAACCGCCGGCCGCCGTCGAGCTGGCGCCTGTGCCCGCACCGCTCGAGCTGCGCGATTTCGCACGCCACCCGTACGCCGCACTCCCGGCGCTCTCTCCCGACGGCGCGCAGATGGCGATCGTCTACCGAATCGGCGACACCCGCGCGCTCGCGATCCAGAAAACCGCCGCGGACGACGCAACCGCACCGCGGGTGCTCGGAGCGCTCCGCACGCGGCCGCGCTGGACGACCTGGACGAAGGGGGGACGCGTCCTCGTCTCGCTCGAGCGCTTCCTGCCGCGCACCGAGATGCCCACGCTGGAACGCCCGGTCGAGCCGCCGCGCCCGATCTTCGACCGCCGCGGTCGCATCGTCGGGTATTCGCTGCCGCCGCAGCCGCCGCGCAAAGAGTTCCCAGCGGGCCGACTCCTCTACCTCGTCTCGTTCGACGCAGAGCGCGGGCGAAGCCGGCATCTCGGCAAGAAATGGCCGGAGCCGGTGCCGATTCAGGATGACGTGCTGAGTTGGTTGCCCCCCGATCCGCGCCGGATCCTGATCGCCTACGACGAGGCGGAGCGGTTCGCTTCGCAACGCGTGGCGCGACCCTCGGTCGAGGCGATGTCGGTCAGCACGGGCAGCGTGCGAACGCTGGTCCCGCCTAACAAGCGCGTGCAGCGGTGGTTCGCCGACCACGACGGCGCGGTTCGGCTCGGCGAGGGAGACCGCCCGGACGGCAGCACGGTTCTCTACCGACGCGAAGGCCGAAAGCTCGTCGAAATCGCGACCTACGTGAGCACGCTCGAAGCGAATGTGCGCTTCGCGGCGTACTCGTACGATCCCGATTTGATCTACGCCTGGGCGCCCGTGCAGGGCCGACAGGCACTCGTCATGCTGCGACTCTCGGATGCCTCGGTGGAAGGCGTGTTCGCGGACGAGAAGTTCGACGTCGCCGGCCCGCTCGTGTTCGACGAAACCCAGCGCAAGCTCGTCGGCGTCGGCTATCTCGCCGACGTACCCCAGCTGCACGCGATCGAAGAGAGCCTCGCGAAGGAGCGCGAGCTGATGGCACGCGCGGTGCCGGGCCTCGTGCTCGAGTACGTCTCCGAGAGCGCGGACAAGCACCTCGTACTGGTGCGCGCATCGAGCGACGTGCGCGCACCGGCTTATTATTTGTACGACCGCACCAAGAAGCAGATGCGCCTCGAGCTGGTCGAG
>JANNKN010000006.1:0-10314 GCA_031396315.1 Deltaproteobacteria bacterium | reverse complement strand
GAATAACAACACGAGACGCTCGGCGCGCCGAATCAAGCGCTGGTCCACGGCGGCCATCGCTTGGGCAGCGCGCGCTGGATCGGCAGCACCGGAGATGACCGCCCACGACTGCGCGATCGCGTCGATCTGGCAGACCGCGCTCGTCTTCGATCCGAGTGGCGTCCCGTCATCGAAGCTTCCGCGCCGATACCACTCGCCGTCCCACGCCTCGCGCTCGACCGAGTCGGCGAGCGCCGCCGCGCGCTGCCGCCAAGCTTCGGCGCGCGCGGCCTCGCCGCGGCGATCCGCCAGCGCTGCGAACGCGCGCAGATTCGAGATCAGGAACCATGCGAGCCACACGCTCTCGCCCATTCCTTCGTGGCCCACGCGATTCATGCCAACGTTCCAGTCTCCGCCGGCGAACAGCGGGAGCCCGTGCGCTCCAACCGCGAGGCTCGCCTCGAGAGCGCGGGCGCAATGCTCGAAGAGCGTCGCGGATTCGCGCGAGACGTCGGGCTGGAAGAACCGCTCGTGCTCTCCTTCGCGCAGCGGGGGCCCGTCGAGGAACGCCACGGGTTCGTCGAGGATTGCACTGTCCCCCGTTACGCCGAGATAGTGAGTCACGGCGTAGGGCAACCACAAGCGATCGTCGGCGATCCGCGTGCGCACGCCCTGGCCCGTCGCGGGGAGCCACCAGTGCTGAACGTCGCCGGCGCTGAACTGCTGCGCGGCCGCGCGCAGCAAGTGCTCGCGTGTGAACTCGGGCCTCGCAATTGCCAGCGCCATCCCATCTTGGAGCTGGTCGCGGAAGCCGTAGGCGCCGCTCGCCTGATAAAACGCGGATCGAGCCCAGAGCCGACAGCCGAGGGTCTGATAGAGCAACCAGCGATTCAGCAAGATGTCGAACGAGCGGTCTGGCGTCTTCACACGGACCGTGTCGAGGAGGTCATCCCAGCGTCGCACCACCCCGCGCAGGACTTCCGAGAGATCTGCTGCGCGATAGCGAGCGATTAGGACTCGTGCCGCCGAGGCGCTCGGCGCTTGGCCGACGAAGACGCGAATCTCGACTCGTTCCTCCGGCTCGAGCTCGAACGTCGCCTGCAGCGCGGCACACGGATCGAAGCTCGCCCCGACGCGATTCGAGAGGCCCGCGTCGCGCACGAGTGCCGCCGGGTGCTGCAAGGTTCCGTTGCGCCCGAGGAACTCCGTTCGGTCGCCGGTCCAAGCAGTTTGGCGACCGCCCAGATCGACGAACGCCACGGGATCGCCGAGATCGGAGCCGAAGGAGTCGCGCACGAACACCGCTTCGGTCTGCGCGTCGATCTCCGTCACGAGTGAGTGCGCGGTCGCTTCGCGCGAAGCACCGAGCACCCACTCCACGTACGCCGTCACGGAGAGCCGTCGCGGCCTGCCGGAGCGGTTTTCGAGCGTGAGCCGCGAGAGCTTGATCGGATCCGATTCCGGCACGAACTGGAGAACCTCGACGTCGATGCCGTGCGAACTGTGCTCGAAGCGGCTGTAGCCGGGCCCATGCGTGGCGACGTAGGCGCTGCCCTCTTCGCGGATCGGCAGAGCCGTCGGGCCGAACAGCGCACCGCTCTCCTCGTCACGGATGTAGATCACCTCGCCGGGCGGGTCGCCGACGGGATCGTTCGACCAAGCAGAGAGTTGGTTCTCGCGGCTGCTGCCCGCCCACGTGTAGCCGCTGCCTTCGACGGACACTTGGAAGCCAAACGTCGGGTTCGCAATCACGTTGATCCAGGGCGCGGGCGTCCATTGGCCGTCGCCCAAAGTGGTCACGTACTCGCGTCCGTTCGCCGCGAATCCGCCGAGGCCGTTGAAGAACTCGAGCGGCGCGCGCGGCGCGCGCGGCGCGTACTGAGAAGGCGTGGCCGGTTGCGCGCGGGGCGGCGGCGCCACGCGCATCGAATCCTCGAGCCGCTTCACTTGCTCTGCAAGGCTCCCGCGCCGGCTCAGCAATACGGCACGCGCCACCACGCGCAGCGCCTCGCGGGCTTCGTTCCGAATCAAGTCGCCTCGCAGCACGAAGATGCCGCCTCGCGCGCTGCCGCCGTCGGCCTGCGGCCGCGAGGGGCTCGCGCGCACTGCGGCCTCGAGCGATGCCTGGAGGTCTTGCAGATAAGATGGCGGTCGCTCGTTGAGAATCACGAGGTCGACTGCCAGTCCCTTGAGGCGCCAGTACTCATGCGCGCGGAGCAGCTGGCGCACGATCTGGAGATCCTCGACGTCGTCGATCCGAATGAAGACGATCGGCAGGTCTCCGGAAATTCCGTGCGTCCAGAGCTGCGACCGATTGCCACGGCTGCGGCTCAGAACCTCCGGCGACGGCCGCAGGCTGGGATCGGAGAACAGCACGCGGTTCGCGAGGCGCTGAAACAAGTGCGCCTCTTCGGGCTCGATGCCGAGGTGGTGGAGCTCCACCTGCGCTTGCGTCCAGGCGAGCGTGAGCACGCGCTCGAACGCAATCGGGTCGCGATGCTTGTCGGCGAGATCGAGCGCTGCACTGCGCGACGGCGCGATCAGCGTCCAGAACGCCACGCGCGCGGTCGCGCCGGGCGCGATTCGCAGCTTGCGGCGGATGCTGAAGATTGGGTCGAGCACGGTACCGACGGATCCTGACAACGGACGGCCATCGATTACGGAGATTGGCGCCTGGACGGATTGGCCCCGGCCGAGGAAGCGCGCGCGATCGGTCTCGAATTCCGTGGCGCCCACGCTCTCGCCTTCCACGACCGCGAGATGTGCCGCCCAGACGCGCGAATCGCTCGGCGCGCGGGGCCGACGTGTGGCGAGCAACGTGCCGACTTCGGCAGCGAGCTCGGTCTCCACGAACAGCTTCGAGAATGCCGGATGTGCCGAGTCGCTCGCGGCTGGCGCCAAGACCAACTCGGCATAGGAGGTCACTTCGATCTCGCGCGCGCGGCTTCCCAGGTTCGAGATCGAAACCCGTCGAACCTCGCCGTCGTCCTCGGACGACACCGCGACATCGAGCGTCGTGACGAGCGCGTCGTCGCGGCGAACGATCTCGACGCGCCCCTCCGAGAAACCCACGTCGTAGAGATCCGGCTCCGCGCCGCTTGGTTGGTAGCCCGCGGACCACACCTCGCCGCTCGCCGTATCGCGGAGGAAAACGTACGAGCCAAAGCAATCGCGCGTGACGTCCTCGCGCCAGCGCGTAATCGCAAGCTGTCGCCAGCGGCTGTAGCCGGAGCCGCTGGCCGTGACCATCACGGTGTAGCGGCCGTTCGAGAGCAGATGCGTGCGAGGAATCGCGTCATGCGGAGAGTGGAAACGTCGGAGCAGCGGCTGGCTGACGTCGCGAACGTTGGGCGCGGTCGTGACCTCTTCGGCGCGCGGCCGAGAGACCGCCACGTCGCGCGCGGTTCGCTCTTGCAGCAACAACTCGGTCGCACGCACGATCGGTGATGCGTGGAAACGCGCGCGCATGACCCCCTGGTTGAGCACGTTGTCGAGCGCGACCAGCGTCATGCCTTGGTGATGCGCCATGAAGGCGCGCACGATCGAGACGGATTGGCCCTTCGGGAGCCTCGTCGCGGTGAAATCGAGCGCCTCGTAAAACCCGTAGCCGCCGACGCCGCCGAGTTGCGCAATTCGCGCGAAGTTCTCGACGGCGGCTTGCGGGTCCACCATCGCCGCGAGCGCGGTCGCATACGGCGCGATCACCGCGTCCTCGCTGAGCCCGCGTTTGAGGCCGAGACCGGGCACGCCGAAGCTCGAATACTGATACGTGTGCTCCAGATCTCGCACGTTGTACGCCGATTCGGAAACGCCCCACGGCACACCCAGCTCCGCACCGTACTTCCGCTGCCGGCGCACGATCAACTCGCTGGTGTGCTCGAGCAGGCTACCGGTCGGGGCGCGCATCACGAGCGAAGGCATCAGGTACTCGAACATCGATCCAGACCAAGAGACGAGCGCGGAGCCGCGCTCGACCGGCGTCAGCGAGCGCCCCAGCCGAAACCAATGCTGGACCGGCACGTCTCCTTTCGCGATCGCGACGAAACTCGCGAGCCGCGCTTCGGAGGCCAACAGGTCGTAACAATTCGGATCCAGGCTGCCGTCCGCCACGTGAACTCCGATCGACATGAGCTGACGCCCAGGGTCGTAGACGCAGCGGAAGTCCATCGCGCTGAACGTGTCGGCGGCGAGCTGGGCGATTGCCGAGACGCGCAGATCGAGCGCGCGAGCGGCAAGTGCAGTGCGCGCCAACGCCGTCGCCAGCGCGTCGTCGGCAGCGAGTGCAGGCGCGCGGCCCGAGAGTTCGGGACGCCGACGCGCGAGCAAGTCGAGCGCCTCGGCACATATCCCCGGCAACGCCCGCAAAGACGGGACCTCGGAGAATCGCCCCTCGAGCGCGCCGTCGGCCCCGAGCAAGCTCGCGAACGGCAACAGCAGCTCGAAATCGCGCGCGTGTCCGTGGACGCCGGCGTGCACCGCCTCCGCCCACGTGAGCAGCTCTGCACTCGCGGGGCCGCCCCGCTCTCCACAGAACGTTCTCGCGATGTCGCTCAGGGTGTCTGCGAGATGCGCGAGCTCGGACAGGCGAGCCTCGATCGCCGCCGGCGTGAACGCCGCGACCCGCAGCGCGTCGGCGAGCGCATCGATGGCGCCCTGCAGCTGCGTTCGCGTGACGGTCTGGGTGCGGCGATCGTCGGGCAGTGATTCCAGCGCACCGCGCGCGATCTCGAGTGCATCCGCGATTCCCGCCGCCCACTGCGGCCCAATCAATGGGCGATTGATCAGCTCCAGACAAGCACTCTGCAGTGCGATCAGATGCCCTGCGAGATTTCCGCTGTCGACCGAAGAAACATACTTCGGCGTCAGCGGCCGCAAGTCCTGCGTGTCGTACCAGTTATAGAAATGCCCGTTGAAGCGCTCCATGCGCTGCATCGTCTCGAGTGTCGCACCGAGCCGCTCCACCGCGTCGACCGTGCCGATCCAACCGAGGTCGCGGGCAGACACCACCGAGAGCAGGTAGAGCCCCAGATTCGTCGGCGACGTACGGTGTGCAACGACCGGTCGCGGTTCCTCTTGAAAGTTGTCGGGTGGGAGCTGTTGCTCGGCCGACGTCACGAAGCGCTCGAAGAAGCGCCACGTCCGCCGCCCGACCGAGCGCAGCTCGCGAACGTCGGCGGCCGACAAGGTCTGGCGCTTGGCGAGCTGCGGCGGAAGGCTCGCCCACCACGCCACCACGGGCGATAACAGCCAAAGCAGCAGGAACGCGAAGGCCAAGCCGAGCGAACCCGCGTGGGACGAGGCCAGCAGCGCGGCCGCGACGCACACGAGCGCGCCACTGCCTGCCATGCGGCGAGCAAAGCCGCGCAGCCCGAGCCGCGGCCCGAGGCTCGCCTGCGCGACGGTCACCCACTCGAGCAGCCGTCGGTGGCTCACGGTCATGCGGAACAGCGTGCGAAGAATGGCGTCGCTCATCAGCCAGGCTTGATGGGCGAGCAGTGTGAATAACAATCCGATTTGAGACAGCGCGAGCGCGGCGTCCCCGCCGATGGCGCGAATATGGCTGCGCCCCGAGACGCCGGGACGGCTCGGGACGAGACCGGCGAGCACTGGCAGCAATGCCGGCAGCGCGAGGACCAAGAGAATTCCCGCGGTCCACACCTGCCCGGAGTGCAGCGGCAACGCCCAGCCCGCGACCAACGCGGCAAAGGCGGTCGGAGCGAGCAGCGTTCGACGCAGGTTGTCGATCATCTTCCAGCGACCGATTCGCGGAACCGAAGCCGCGGCTCGCGTTCGCTCCGAGCGAAGCGAGCGCGGCCGCACGCCGAGGATCCAGGGCAGCAGCTGCCAGTCGCCGCGCGCCCAACGGTGCTGGCGACTCGCCGCTACGTCGTAGCGGGCGGGGTGTTCCTCGAACACCTCGATGTCCGACGCCAACCCCGCCCTCGCGAAAATGCCCTCGAACAGGTCGTGGCTCAGCAGCGCGTTCTCGGGAATTCTGCCCGCAAGGGCCGCCTCGAACGCGTCCACGTCGTAGATGCCCTTTCCAATGAACGAGCCCTCGCCGAACAGATCCTGATAGACATCCGAGACCGGGAACGCATACGGATCCATGCCGCCCGGCGCCGAGGCCGCGCGCTGGAACAGCGAACCCTCACGCCCCGTCGGTAGCGCTGGCGAGACGCGGGGCTGGAGCACCGCGTGCCCCTCTACGACGCGCCCCGTGTGTGCATCGAAGCGCGGCCGACTCAGCGTGTGCGCCATCTTGCCGACGAGTCGCCGCGCCGCCCCGCGCGGCAAGCGCGTGTCGCCGTCGAGCGTGATCACGTAACAAACGCCACTGGGAACGGCGGGCGCCCGGCCCTCGAACCCGAGGAAGGTCGTGTCCGGCGCGCCGCGAAGCAGTCGATTCAGCTCGTGCAGCTTTCCGCGCTTGCGCTCCCACCCCATCCAGACGCTCTCCGCGTCGTTCCAAATGCGCCGACGGTGGAGCAGCAGGAAGCGAGGACCGTCCTGCGTCGACCCGTGGCGCTGATTGAGTTGTGCGACGCCCGCATGGGCCGCTGCCAGGATCTCTTCGTCACCCGCAGCGTTTTCGGTTTTCGAGTCCGTCCAGTCGGACAGCAGCGCGAAACGGAGCTCGCTGTCCGAGTTCCCGAGTGAATGCACTTCCAGTTGGTCGATCTGCTCCTCGAGTTCCTCGCGCGTGGTCAGCAACGTCGGGACGACGACCAGCGTGCGCAGCTTCTGCGGCACACCGTCGCGAAGTTCGAGTTCTGGGAGTGCGCGCGGGCCGAGGCGCATCGCGACGTTCGCGTTCACGAGGATGACCGCGGCTTCCGAGACCGGCACGAGTGCGAGCAGCGCGAGCGCGAACAGCGCGATACCGCCGACCCCTGCGGGCTCCATCGCCAACAGCAGCAGAGCGAGAATCACGGCGCCGACCGCGGCGATCGCGCCGATGTATCCGGCCGCGCCGGCGCGCCGAACGCCGCGCGCCAACCCGGCGGCAAACGTCGCGCGCGACTCGAGTTCCTGCTCGAAGAGCGGACGCCCGCGCGCGATCAGGAAGTAACCGGGATCGCTCTCACGCGGGGGTGAAGCCGAGAACTCGCCGCTGCGAGGTGTCGCCGCGCAGCGTCGCGCAGCCTCGACAGCGCGACGCGCGATCTCCACCTCCGTGAGCTGCGTGCCCCGCGCGATCTCCTCGATGGCGTGGCGATAGCGATCGCGCGTCGCAAAATTCATGGCAGCGAAGTCGCTGTCGGCGCGGAGCACGGCATCGACCGGGCTCACGCTCTCGAAGAACTCGGCCCAATCACTCGCCGAAATCAGGCGCATGCTCGTAATGACATTGCGAACGGTCACGTTCATCGCGCCTTGCCGGTGGTGCTCCTCGTTCACGAACTCGTCTGCGTTGGAGCCTTTTGCGGCCAGTGTTTCGTGCAGCCACGCCAGCGCGGGAATCACCAGCGGGTCGTGCTCGCGCAGCCGCTGAATCAGCTGCACCACGAATTCCTTCGGCAGCGCGCTGCGATCGAGCCCTCGCAGCGATGCCGTCGCCATCACGACTTCGCTCGGCTCGGACGACAGCAACCGGTCAGCGAGCGCATCTGCCTCGCGGCGCGCGCTGCGTCCATTCGTGATTTGGTCCGTCGCGCGTCGGATGTTCTCGACGAGTGCGATCCGCAACGTGATCGCAACTGCCCAGAGTTCCCCGATCGTGAGCGGCTGCACGCGCTGATAAGCGCGGACGAAGCGGGCGAGGGTCGACGGATCGAAGTGACTGTCGGTGTGGGCGACGTACGCCCAAGCGATGCCGAAGACCCGCGGAACTCCCCGCTGCGGCCCGTCCGCGAGCTTCGGGAGCTGGTGGTAGAAGCCGCGCGGCAAGTCGTCGCGAATCTCGCGGATCTGCTCTTCGACCACGTGAAAATTGTCGACCAACCATTCGGCCGCGGGCGTGATGATGCGTTCCTCGCGGATCGCCGCACCGATCTCGCGGTAGGCCGCCAACAGGCAGACCTCGTTCTGGCGCAGGCGCCGGCCGAGGTCCTCGCCCCGCCCGAGCACCACGGACTGCGTCCCCGCGAGGCTCTCGGCATATTGCTCGAGGCGCTCGATGCTGAGCAGCTCGGCGCGGATCGGCTCTTCGTTTCCTCGCCGAAGCCGCAGCGAGCGCCGAAATCGCTCGATCAGTGGGGACTCCTTCGCCTCCGGCGATCCATCGGCGCCAGCCTCGACGTACATCGCTGAGGAGCAAGTTCGGTGCCAGTCCTAATTCGTTGGCATGCCCGATGCAGTCACCTCCGGGCTTCGAGGATGAGTTCAAGCATGGCGACGCCTTCCCCGCCGCGAACACGGTTCGACTGGACTCGCGCCGCCTGCGCGGTGACGAGGTCGCGTGAGGCCGCGGGTCGGCACGCCGATTTGTAGAAACGCGTAGTCAATGCGTCGCGAGCACGCGCTCGCGCACGCGGACGCCAGGAGAACGAAGATGGCTTTCGAAATTGCGCCGCTCCCGTACCGCCTCGACGCGTTGGCGCCGACGCTGAGCGCGGCGGCGGTCGAGCTTCACTACGAGAAGCATCACAAGGGCTACCTCGCAAAGCTGCGCAAGCTGACCGACGGCAAGCCGCAAGCGAGCTCCAGCCTCGAGGAGTTGATCTCGACCGCGACGGGAGAGCTGTTCAACAACGCCGCGCAGGTTTGGAACCACAGCTTCTACTGGCGCTGCATGCGCCCGCGCGGCGGCGGTAAGCCGAGCGGCACGCTGCTCGTCGCGCTCGAGGCCGCCTTCGGCTCCTTCGACGCGTTTCGCGAGCAGTTCGCCGATGCCGCCAACGGCGAGTTCGGCTCCGGCTGGGCATGGCTCGTGTGGGACGCGAGCGGGCGCCTGCGCGTCACGAGCAGCGACGACGCAGACAATCCGCTCCAGCGCGGGGCCCGGCCGCTGCTCGCGCTCGACGTCTGGGAGCATGCGTATTACGTCGACTACCGGAATGAGCGCGCGCGCTATGTCGAGGGGTTTCTCGATCAGCTGGTGAGCTGGGAATTCGTGGCAGCCAACTTGGCCGAAGCGGCAACGCACACCGCTGAATCGAAAAACCAGGGAGAAGGAAACCGCGAAGCGGACATCCGCTACCGGACGGCCGCAACGGCCTTCGCGGCCTCGGGTCCCGTTGAAGCTGCGACGCGCGCCGCCGCGCGCGAGCGGGATCGCTAATCAAGAGCCAGCGGATTGGCCGAGCTTCGGTCGACCCTCAGTCGACGGCGCCCATTTGGCACCGATCCGCTTCACGAGCCGAAAGAGGCGCGCCGACGCGCAGCCCTCCGGACTCGTGGGCGCGTAGAAGGCGCCCTCCATGAGTTCGCGCGTGAGGCCCTCAGCCAGTGCGCGGCTGTGGAGGCGTTCGCCGGCGGTACGGTAAAACAACGCGAAGGCGCGATCGTAAAGCGCATCAAAATCGGCGCGGCTCCCGGCGCGCGCGCGCACGAGGCTCTCGGCATCCCGCTCGCACGCCGTGCGATAGGGACAATCCGGCCTAGCGAGCCCGCAGGCATCGGCGTTTCGCCGAGCGAGCGAGGGGGTCTCGCGAGCAATCCACTGCTGGCTCATGGCAGCCCTCCCACAGCCTGCGAAGCGACGGCCCTGTTTGCCCAGGCCGCCGACGCGGGCAAACTGTTACTGGATGACGGAGCGCTTCTCGATGTCGTGCTTGCGGTCGAAGTAGTCAATCGTGACGGAAAGCATCATGGCGGCACCTCGATGACCCGCATAGCAAGCCGCATGCCAGTGGAGCGTGTGGCCGTCGAAGGGGATCTCGTTGCGACGCTTTCTACAAAGCGGCCCGCCGTGTGCCTCTGCGCCCTGCCCAGCACCGCTGCGCGGCACCTAATGGTTGGCACGCCTCTCGCAACGGAGGCGCACGAGTCCAAACAGGAGGCAACGTCATGCTCAGCTGGGCAATCACTTTTCTCGTGGTCGCATTGATCGCCGGCGTACTCGGCTTCGGCGGGATCGCAGGCACAGCGACGGGGATCGCGAAGATCCTCTTCGTCGTGTTCCTGGTCGCGTTCGTGATCTCGCTGCTCCAGGGGCGTCGGGGCTCAGTGACCTGAGTCCCGGGGGATCGCGCTTCGCGAGCGAAAGTCAGCGAAGAGTTCGCCGCGGCGAGCGACGAGGGCAAGCTCGTCCAAGAGATCCCCGCTCGAGGTCTGCCCTGGCTCAGTCGGCGCGTTCGCGTTCAGCCGCTGCGGCCCAGTCCGCCACCAGCTCTGTCACGGCGAGAATCTCCGTCTCGTCGAGCGTTCCTTCGAAAGGGGGCATGATGCCGG
>JANNKN010000831.1:0-7064 GCA_031396315.1 Deltaproteobacteria bacterium | reverse complement strand
CACGCCTACGGGATCGCCGCCGAATGACGCCGCTCTCGCCCGCCGACATTCCCGCCGCCAGCGTCTTCGATGCCATGCGCGACGAGCTGCGCGCGCGCGTGATCGCGCACAAAGCGCCGCGCCGCATCGCGATCGGCGTCCGCGTCACGCTGCTGTTCGAGGATCGCGAGACGCTGCGCTGGCAGATCCTCGAGATGTGCCGCGTCGAGCGCAGCGGTGACGCGGCCAGCGTGGCCAACGAAGTTGCGGTCTACAACGAGCTGATCCCGGGCCCGCGCGAACTCTCCGCCACAATGTTCATCGAAATCACCGAGTCCGCGAACATCCGCAGCGAGCTCGACCGCCTGATCGGCATCGACGAATGCATCTGGCTCGTGGTCGGCGCCCAGCGCGTGAAGGCGCAGTTCGATACGCGGCAGCTCGAGGAAGATCGCATCTCGGCGGTGCATTACCTGCGCTTCTCGCTGAGCAAAGACGACGTCGCGGCCTTCGCAGACGCCGCGACCTCGGTCGTGCTCCGCGCCGAGCACGCGGCTTATCGAGCGGAGACGAAGCTGGATGCTGCGTCGCGCGCGAGCCTGCTCGTCGATTTGAGCGGAGACCCCGCCCCGCTGCTCGATTTCACCACGGCCGCCGCCGCTGCGCCGCGCGATCGCGTGCTCGAGGAGCGCACGCACTTCCGCGTCGTCGCACCCGCTCGCCCGCAAACGCCGGGCAGCCTGCGCGTCGAAGCGCGAGCTGCGGGCGCTCCGGGTTTCGCCGCCACGCCGAAGGACGCGCTCGCCGAGGCGATGGCGCTCGCGCAGAAGTGCGCGGGCGAGATCGCGCGCGCAGGCGGCGCGGCGCGCATCGTGATCGACGCGGATGCCCTGCCGCTGCGCATCGAGGTGCTGCGCACGGCATGATCTGCGCGAGCGCACGTGCCATAATCCCTCGCCGACGGGAGACCGACTCCGTGCTGAAGCTCTACGGCAACTCGCTCTCGCCCTACGTGCGCAAGGTGATGCTCGTACTCGAGCACAAGCGCATCCCGTACGAGAACGATCCGCTCTCGCCGGTGATGAACCCGAGCGAGGAATTCCTGCGCATCAGCCCGCTGCGCAAGATCCCGGTGCTGCAGGACGGCGATTTCGTGCTGCCGGATTCGAGCGTGATCTGCCGCCATCTCGAGGACGCCCACCCCGAGCCCGCGCTCTTTCCGCGCGAGCTGCGCGTGCGCGCCACCGCTTGCTGGCTCGAGGAGCTCGCCGACACGAAGCTCACGGATTGCCTCGCGCCGATCGCGGGAGAACGCCTCTTCAAGCCGCGTTTCCTGAAGCAGCCGCCGGACGAAGTGAACGTCGCCCGCCTCATCCGCGAGGAGCTGCCGGGCCCCCTCGCCTACCTCGAATCACTCGCGCCGAGCGCCGGCTTCGCGTGTGGCGCGCTTTCGATCGCCGATCTCGCGCTCGCCTCGACGTTCACCAACGCTCGCTACGCCGGCTACGCGCCCCAGGCATCCGAGCACCCACGTCTGCGCGCGTTGCTCGAACGAATCTGGGCGACTCCGCTGTTCGCCGCCCAGCTCGCGCGGGAACGTGCGCTCTACGGCACGCACTTCGCCTGAGCCGCGCTCACTGAATTCGCGCGCGGCCCGCGAGGCCGTCTTCGTACGTGTGGAAGAAGGCCAGCTCCGGCTCGGGCCATCGCCAGCAGTAATAACCGCCGCCGGAATCGAAATCGACGAGCCAGAGCCCCTTCACGTCCGCGCCGAGCGCCTCGATCTCGCGCGCCCAGCGCTGCACCTCCGCCTCGATGCGCTCATCGAACGCCGCGCGCTCCGGCCCCGGGCGCAGCGCATCGCGCTCCATCTCCAGCCGCTCTACCTCCGCTACCGCCCGCGCCGTGCGCACCCGCACGTCGGGAATCATCTGCCGCGCGCTCTCGAGGGTCCAGCTTTTCATGCGCTCTACTCCGATGACGGTTGCTCTGCCGCTCCCGATTCCGCCGCGCGCTGAATCATCCACTGCAACAGCCGGTTCCCTTTCGCACCGCCTAGCACCGCCTTCAGGTCCGCATACGCGGTCGGATCGTTCACCAACAGTCCGAGGGTGCCTTCGCCCTCATCCACCTTCGCCCTCATCCACCTTCGCCAGCACCGCCTCGAGTCGCGTGCTCGCTTTCTCGATGCTCGACGCGGCCGAGAGCGCATCCTCGATCACGCCGCGATCGCCGATCGGTTCGTAGATCAGCCCGTGCAGGATGCCATCGCCCTTCTCGACTTCCTCCATCACGCTCTTCACGCTCGCGATCGACGCCTCGGCGTCTGCGAGCGCGCTGCCCTGATACGGCTCGTACACGAGCGTGTGCAACATCCCGTCACCCGCCTGGATCTCCTTCACGATCTCGCTGAGGGCTGCGGCCGAGTCGGCGAGCTTCTTCCCGCCGGTGCCCTGATCGAAGTCGCTCACCACCTTGTTGAGGTTTTGCGCGAGCGTCGCGATGTCGTCGATCGCCTCGGTGCCGCGAACCACCGCCATGTTGAGGTCGAGTGGGCTCACGGACGCAACCTCGTCGCCATTGCCGAGCGGCTCGCCGGCGCTCGTCCCCATCGAGAGCGACACGAATTTGTCGCCGAGCAGGCCGACCGTGCCGATGCCCGCGACCGAATCCGTGCGCACCAGCGACTGCACTTCGCTGCTCAGCTGCATCACCACGCGCACCGGCGGGCGCCCCGCCTTCGAAGTCGCGAACGCGACCGATTCGATCGTGCCGACGTCCTTGCCGGCGAGCCGCACCGCTCCGCCGGATACGAGGCCCTGCACGTCCTCGAAGTAGGTCGTGAGCCGGTAACGCTCGGCGAGCAAGCCGCGGCTCGCGCCGAGGTTCCACAGCGCGAACGCGCCGACTCCGATCGCCGCGAGCACGAACAACCCCACCACGAAGCTCAAGCGTCCTCGCTCATCCATTCGGTCCCTCCTTCGCCTTCGAGTTGCGATCGCCGAGCGCGCCGACTGCGACCGGCAGCAGCTCGACGCCTTCGATGAACTCGCGCAGTGCCGGATGCTCCCCGCCGCGCAGCGCGGCCGCAGGCCCCTCGAGGGCGATCCGCCCGTCCTTCAGCAATGCGACGCGATCCGCGATCGAGAAGGCGAGCTCGAGATCGTGGGTGACGACGACCGAGGTCGCACCGAGCTCGCGCTGCAGGCGCTGGATCAGCTCGGCGATGCGCCGTGAGTTCGCGGGATCGAGTCCCGTCGTCGGCTCGTCGTACAGAATGATCTTCGGGCCGAGCGCGATGGCGCGCGCAACGCCGACGCGTTTGCGCATTCCACCGGACAGTTCGGCAGGCAGCAGCTTCTCCGCGCCGACGAGACCGACCGCCGCGAGGCACCACGCCACGCGCTCGTCGATGCGCGCCTCCTCCCAGCGCTCGTGCTCACGGATCGGGTACGCCACGTTCTCGTGAACCGAGAGCGAATCGAACAGCGCTGCGCTCTGGAACACCATGCCGAAGTCGCGGCGTACCACCACCCAGCCCGATTCGGAGAGCCGCGTGACATCGCGGCCGAACACTCGGACCTCCCCCGCGTCGGCCCGTAACAAGCCGATCATGTGCTTCATGCACACGGATTTCCCGGAACCCGAGCCGCCGAGGATCACGGTCGTCTCGCCCGCAGCGATGACCAGATCGACGCCGCGCAGCACGGGCTTGCCGTGGAAACTCTTGGTCACGCCACGCAGTTCGATCGCGCTCCCGCGTTGGCTTCGCTCGGCTTCGCTTGCGGCGTGCTCGGTCATCGCAGCACCTCGAGCACGCGCTCGAGCCACCGCTCCGCGGGTACGAGCATGAACAGCTTGGTGAGGAAGAAATCGCTGATCAGCACGCCGATCGAGGAGATCACGACCGCCTGCGTGGTCGCGCGCCCGACCCCCGCGGTTCCGCCGGTGGTTCGCAAGCCGACGAACACGCCCACCATCCCGATCCACCAACCGAAGAAGACCGTCTTCAGCACGCCAGAGAAGAAATCCCCCATCTCGACGCTCGAGATCACCGTCTGGCGGTAGAAGCCCGGCGCGATCGAGAACTGGAGATCGGCGACGAGCATGCCACCGCCGACTCCGAGCACGATCGCGAAGAACGTGAGCAGCGGCAGTCCGAGCGTCGTCGCGATCACGCGCGGCAGCGCGAGCTTCTGCGCGGGGTCCGCGCCCATCGCGCGGATCGCGTCGACCTGCTCGGTCACGGCCATCGAGCCGAGCTCGGAAGCGATACCGGCTCCGACGCGGCCGCCGACCATCAACGCCGCGAGCACGGGCCCGAGCTCGCGCACGATCGAGAGCCCGACGATGCTGCCGACGTAGGGCTTCGCGCCGAAACGCGTGAGCGCGAACGCAGTCTGCAGCGCGAGCACCATGCCGGTGAAGATCGCCGTAATCACCACGATCGGCGTCGAGCGCACCGCGATCGCGTCGAACTGCACGAGCGCATCGCGCAGCGGGAAGCGTGGGCGGAGGAGTGCGCGCGCCGTCTCGCCGCCGAGCAGCAGGAAATCTCCGGCCGACGTAATGCCCGCTAGAACGCGCGCGCCCAGCCGTCCGACTGCCGTGCGCGTGTCGCTCACCGCGTTGGCCCCTCTTCGGCGAAGCCGCGTGCCCACTGCTCGAACGCGTCGCGGTGATGGAACTCAGCGTGCGGCACCACCAGCATCCAGCTGTCCTCGCAGCGCGGCGCGACGCGGGTGATGGTCGCAAGCCGCAGACCGAGCGCGCCATCCTGCGCACGCCCCGAGAACTGCCACGCCGCAGCTCCCGCGATCTCTCGCGCCGAGTTCTCCTCGATCACACCGCCGGGCAGCGTGATCCAGAGCGCGCGCCCTAACGCTTTCGGATTGACCGCGACGGCCCGGCATTCGCGCAGCCAGCTCGCGCGGCTGCCGTCCGCGTGGCGGAAGGCGAGCGTCGCGTCCTCCGACTTCTCGCGCTGCCAGCCCGGCTCGAGCGCGGCGATGTCGCCGATCGAGCCGCCGAGCCGCGCGGGCGCGAAGCGCCCATCGCGCCAGTCGCCCGCGCTGGCGCAACCCGCGAGAGCCAGCAGCGCGAGCGCCGTGCCAATGCGCCGCGCCGTGGCCGCGACGCGGCTCGCACGACGCCCCGATCCCCCTCGGTCCGTCATGGGCGCGCAAGCTACTCCCGAGGCGCGACGAGGGCGAGGCGCGACGCAATCGATGATCACGGCGTCCGACCTGCGCGGGCAAACGATGCGCGGCGTTCGCCGGAGGCGAGCCGTCTTCCTTGACTCCGCCCCGTGCCCCCACTACCTCGCGCGCGATGCCCCGCTCCGCCCCCGAGCTGATTCTCGCGAGCGCATCGCCGCGGCGGCGCCTGCTGCTCGGCGAAGCGGGCGTCGCGTTTCGCGTGATGCCCGCTGACATCGACGAGTCCGCGCTGCCCGGCGAGGCGCCGCGCGCACTCGTGGTGCGGCTCGCAGCCGGAAAAGCGCGCGCGGTCGGCACGCGACTCGAAACCTCGAGACTCGGAGCCCCGCCGCGCCAGCTCGTGCTCGGCTCGGACACGATCGTCGTGATCGGGGAAGACGTGCTCGGCAAGCCGCGCGACCCCGCGCATGCGATCGCCCTGCTCGGCCAGATCCTCGGCCGCCGCCACACCGTGTTCACGGGCGTCGCCCTGCTCGACGCCGCGAACGGCGCGCTCACCACCTGCTGCGTCGCGAGCGACGTCGTGATGCGCAGCGCGAGCGACGCCGAGGTGAGCGCTTACGTCGCGACCGGCGAGCCGCTCGACAAGGCCGGCGCCTACGCGCTCCAAGGCGAAGGCCGAAAGTTCGTCGAGCGCGTGATCGGCAGCGAGAGCAACGTGATCGGGCTGCCGCTCGCCGAGACGCTCGCGTTGTTACGCGCTGCCGGCTTCCCGGGGCCCGAGTGAGCGAGATCGCGGCCAAACTCGCCGCGCTGCGCGCGAGCATCGCCGCCGCCGCGGAGCGCGCGGGCCGGCGCGCGGACGACGTGACGCTGATCGGTGTCGCCAAGAAGCACGGCGCGGAGGCGGTCGTCGCAGCGGTCGCCGCGGGCTTGCGCGACGTCGGCGAGAACTTCGCGCAGGAAGCGCGCGAGAAAATTCCCGCCGTACACGCGCTGCTCGCAGAGCGCGGCCTCGCGCCACCGCGCTGGCACTTCCTCGGCCAGCTCCAGCGCAACAAGGCGCGGCTCGTGACGCCGCTCTTCGATTGCGTGCAGACCGTCGATCGCGCGGAGCTCGCCGCGGAGTTGTCTCGCCACGCCGCGGCCGCGGGCCGCTCGCTCGAGGTGTTGTTGCAAGTCAATCTCGACGCCGAGCCCCAGAAGGCCGGCGCCGCCCCGAGCGAGCTGCGCGCGCTCTTCGACGCCGCGCGCGCATTGCCAGCACTGCGCGTGCGCGGCCTGATGGCGATCCCCGAGCCGCGGGCCGAGATGCAGCCCGCGTTCGCGCGCCTGCGCGCCCTGAGAGATGATCTCGCGCGCGCGACCGGCGCCGAGCTGCCGGTGCTGTCGATGGGCATGTCCGAAGACTTCGAAGCCGCGATTGCCGAGGGCGCGAGCTGCGTGCGGATCGGCACCGCATTGTTCGGCCAACGAGGAGCTGACTGATGACGACGAACCCGCTCGCTTCCGCCTCGATCGGCGTGCTCGGCGGTGGCGCGATGGGCGAGGCGCTGGTCGCGGGCGTGCTCGCCGCGGGCGTCGCCAAGAGCGCGGTGTGCGCAGCGGACCCCGAGGCCGCTCGCCGCGAGCATCTCGCGCAGGCGCTCGGCGTGCGCACCAGCGCGAGCAACGCCGACGCCGCAGCGAGCGACGTAGTCGTGATCGCCGTGAAGCCCGGCCTCGTGAAGGGCGTGCTCGCCGCGCTCGGAGGCCCTGCAAACGCGGCGCTCGCCAAGCCGCTCTGGATCTCGATCGCGGCCGGCGTTTCGATCGCCGCGATCGAGAGCCAGCTCCCGCTCGGTGCCCGGGTCGTGCGCGCGATGCCGAACACGCCCGCGCTCGGGCGCGCCGGTGCGCCCGCCTACACGCCGAACGCCGCATGCG
>JANNKN010000812.1:0-5529 GCA_031396315.1 Deltaproteobacteria bacterium | reverse complement strand
AGTTCCTGGCCACGGTGTTCGCCGCGGCTCTGCTCGCGAGCCCGGCGGCCGCGGGTCCGCAGTTCACGGATGTCGAGGGCTCGCACGCCGGCCCGATGTTCGACGTGCTCGTGATGCGCCCGATCGGTCTGATCGGTCTCGGCGTCGGAGCCCTGCTCTGGCTGCCCGCGGCGGCGATGACGGCAGCGGTGCAGCCGTCCGAAGTCAGCAAGCCGACCGAGCTTCTGCTCAAGAAGCCGTACCACTACGTCTTCGACGATCCGATCGGCACGCACTGAGAGTTCCCACGGCCGCCAGCTTGGAGCCGCGGACCGCGTAGCCTTTCGGCTGTGCGGGCAGCGAGCCACTGGCCAGCTGGGAAGGCGCACCGGTGGGCGCGCGGCGATGCCGCCGCGCCCCCGGTCGCGCTACGCGTTTTCCCTCGGCCGTTCCTAACTGCCGAGCCAAGCGAGGTCGGCGAAACCGGCCTGAGACTCCACCCCCCGCTCCTCGCCGAACATTCGCCGTAACACCTCGGCCGCCGCGCGCGCGTCGCTCGGCTGAACCCACGCGCCGCAGCTCACCGCCTCGGTTGGCGAGCCCTTGGCGAGCGCGCCCGCGGAGGCGGGCTAGGGTGCGCGGCGTGGTGGCACTCGAGCTGCGCGATGTGGTGAAGCGTTATGGCGCGCGGGCGGCGCTCGCGGGCGTGAGCTTCGAGCTGGCAGAGGGCAGCGCACTCGGGTTGCTCGGGCCGAACGGCGCGGGGAAGACGACGGCGCTGCGGCTGCTCCTCGGCTTCGCGGCGCCGACTTCGGGCGAGGTGCGCCTGCGCGGGCTGGATCCACGCGATCCACGCGCGCGAGTCGGAGTCGGGTTCTTGCCGGAGCGCGTGTCGCTGCCGGATCGCGCGACGGTGACGGGCGCCGTCGCGTTGTCGGCGGGCCTAGCGGGCCTTCAGGGCGCGGATCGCGGTGCAGCGGTGGCAGAAATGCTCGACTACGTCGGGCTCGGCGATCGTGCGCGGGACCGCATCGGCGAGCTGTCGAAGGGGCTGCGCCAGCGGGTCGGCTTCGCGATCGCACTGATCGGGCGACCGGCATTGTTGTTACTCGACGAGCCGACGAGTGGCCTCGATCCGCTCGGCATGCGCGACGCGCGCACCTGGATTCAGCGTGCGCGCGACGACGGCGCGGCTGTATTGCTCTGCTCGCACGTGCTCTCGGAGATCGAACGCACCTGCGACCGCGTGGCGATCCTGCACGGCGGCAAGCTGGCGGCGAGCGGACCGATCGGCGAGGTCGTTCGCGACGGCGAGAGCCTCGAAGATGCGTTCGTGCGCTTGGTGAGCGCGTGAGCGCATTTCTCCTGCTCTGGCGCGAGGCGCTGCTCGATGCGCTGCGGCGCAAACTCGTCGCCGCGATCGCGGTCGCCTCGCTGCTTTCGCTGATGGTGCTCGACGACTGTGCGGGCTGCGCACCCGCCGTCAACGTGAACGGGCAAACGCAGGATCTGACGAGCGCGGCTCCGGTGCTCGGGATCGCATTGATGATCGTGGTCGGCTTGTGGGTGGTGACGCTCGCGGGCCTACTCGCCTCGGATCATCTCGCGCAGTCGCTCGAGGACGGGCACGCCACGGCCGCCCTGGCGCGGCCGGTTCGGCGCCACGAGTTCGCGTTCGCACGTCTCGCGGGAACGCTCACCATCTCGCTCACTGCCGGAGCCCTGTTGTTGGGGATGACGGCATTTTGGCTCGTGACGGGCAAGGAATTGGCCGCGGGACCCGCGCTGCTCGCCGGCCTCGCATGCATTCCCGGCTGCATCGCGATCGCAGCGTTCGCGATGACGGCGTCGCTCGCGCTTCCGCGAATCGCGATCTGGCTGCTCGTGTTCGGGATCGTGTTCATCACGACGGTCGCAGCGCTGCTCAGTCTGTCCGGCCCGCAGCCGCCTGGCTTCTTCTCCGCGATCGACCACTTCGGCCCGCCGATCGCCAGCGCGATGATCCGCGCGCTAGCGCCGTGGCTCCCCGGAACGCCCCTGCCGACCGATTTCGCCGCGGTGCTCGCACGCGGCGTCGTCTGGGCAGCGCTCGGACTCGGCTCGCTCGCAGCGGCATTCCGCAGGATCGAGTTGCGCTAGCGCGCGTTCGCGGCGCCCTCTGGCGCCGCATCCCATCGCGCGAGAAAGCGAGCGAGCACTGGCTCGAAGCGCTCGGGGCACTCGAGGAACGGGGCGTGGCCGCCCGGAAACGTCTCGAGCTCGGCGTCCGGGATGAGGCGGATCGCGGCGCGCGCGAACGACAATGGAATCACGCGGTCCGAGCGTGCCCAGGCCACCAGCACGGGGCAGCGCAACCGCGCGGCAACCGCGCGCTGATCCGCCTCGGGAGCGCCGAAGCTTCGCCAGGCTTCCGCGAGCGTTTGCGCCGATTCGACGCAGGCGGCGATGATTCGCTCGCGTTGCTCACGCGCGGCGGCTCCCGGCAGTACGAGCCCGTAATACGCGGAGAAAGCGCGCGGATACCACCGCGCGCCGCGCGCTCCCGCTGCGAAGAACGCCGCCATCGTGCGCGTCAGCAAGCGCGTCACCGCATGGACGGGCACGAGGCCTCCGGAATCCACGAGCACCAAGCCCGCTACGCGCTCGGGCTGCGCCGCTGCGACCTCGAGCGCGGCGGCTCCACCAATCGAGTTGCCGAGCAACACGCAGCGCTCGATGCGCAGTGCGTCGAGCGCGCCTGCGAGAATCTCTGCATACCGGTGAGCGCTGGCCGGCCGTACGTCTCCGCCCGACGAGCCGTGTGCGGGCCAGTCGAGCGCGATCACACGGCGCTGGCTTGCGAACGCTGCTTGCAGCCCCGCGAAGTCCCGCGCTCCGTGCGCGATCGAATGCAGGCAGACGAGCGGCGGCCCTTCTCCTCGCTCGCAGTACGCGATCTCCACGCCGCAAGCGACCAACCGCTTCGCTCCCCTCCCCGCGCCGAGCGCCTCTCGCGAATCCTGCATGTCGTCCTCCGGTCGGGCGCTCTGGTGATACTTATATCACTATGGGACCGCGCGCGCGAGTGCTAACGAGACGTGCATGCGAAACGAGAGCGCAGGAGTCAGGCCTCGCCGAGGCGAGGCGAACGCGACGCGGGCCCGGCTCGTTTCCGCAGCGACGGCGATCTTCGAGCGCGACGGCTATCACGGGACCGACACCAACAAGATCGCGGCGGCGGCGGACTACGCGGCGGGCACGTTCTATAAGCACTTCGCCGACAAGCGCGCCGTCTTGCTCGCCGCCTACGAGGCCTGGCTGAGCGCCGAGTGGAGCGCCGTGGAGGCGGAGCTGCAGCGAGATGCGCCGGTCCGAGAACGCGCCGCGCGGGTCGTTGCGCTCGCCGCGCGCATGCATGCGCGCGGGCGTGGCATGCGCGCAGCGCTGCTCTCGCTCCTTCCCACCGACGCAGCGGTGCGGCGCTTCTATCGCGCGAAGCGCAAGCGTCAGCTCGACGCCCTCGCCTCCTTGCGCGGGCGGGGTGCCTCCGCGCAGCGCTCGCGCGAGCGCGACGCGATTCTGCTGTTCACGCTCGAACGCAGCTGCGATGCGCTCGCGAACCACGAACATCGCGACCTTGGAATCTCGCGCGCAGGCGTGCTGCGCGCTCTGACCGCCGAGGTGGAGGCCGCGCTGCGCTGAGGGCGCGCGCCCTAATCGATCTCCGCCAACGCTCGCGCGATCTCCGCTGCGACTCCCGCGAGCTCACCCTCTTCGGCCTTGCTTCGCCCATGGAATCCGATCGGATCGCCCATGCGCCGCGGGATCAAGTGCATGTGGTAGTGGAACACCGTCTGCCCGGCGGCCGCGCCGTTCAGCTGGTGCACGCCGATGCCGTCGGGCCCGAGCGCGCGCTTCTGCGCGAGCGCGATGCGCCGGCTGTTCACGATCACGCGCACGAGCGCAGCGTCGTCCGCTCCGATGATGTCGCTGAAGTGCCGCTTCGGGACGATCAACAAGTGCCCGCGGCTCGCCGGATACAAATCCATGAACGTGATCGTCAGCTCATCCTCATGGACCCGCTGCGCCGCCGCCTCGCCCGCGACGATCCCGCAGAAGAAGCAATCCCCCCGCGCGGCGCTGAAGCTCTGCGAGCTCACACGAACGTCAGCCAGCTCTCATGCTTGGGATCGCGGCCCGTGACGACGGCGAAGAACGCGTCCTGCAGCACCTTCGTGATCGGGCCCCGCTTCCCGCCGCCGATCTTGCGATGATCGATCTCGCGCACCGGCGTGAGCTCGGCTGCGGTGCCGGTCATGAAGACTTCGTCCGCGATGTACAGCTCGTCGCGCGTGATCGTGGCCTCCTGCGTGGGGATGCCCTTGTCGCGCGCCAGCTCGAGGATCGACGCCCGCGTGATGCCGTCGAGCACCGTTTCGACCGGTGGCGTCTTCAGCACGCCGTCGCGCACGATGAAGACGTTCTCGCCGGTCGCCTCGGAAACGAAGCCGCTCGTGTCGAGCAGAATCGCCTCCTCGTAACCGTCGAGCAGCGCCTCGCGCTTGGCGAGGATCGAGTTCACGTAATCGCCGCAGGTCTTGCCCTTCGTCATCTTCGAGTTGACGTAGTGGCGCTGGAACGACGAGATGCGCGCCCGAATGCCGCGCTCCATCCCTTCCTCGCCGAGATACTTGCCCCACGGCCAAGTGATTACGCCGACGCGAATCGGGTTGTCGGCCGGATTGAGCCCCATCACGCCGTCGCCGATGAACACCAGCGGCCGGATGTATCCCTCCGCCAGCTTGTTCGCGCGCAGCGTCGCGAGAATCGCGTCAGTCACCGTCTCGCGGGAGAACGGGATCTCCATCAGGTTGATGTGCGCGGATTCGTAGAGCCGGCGCACGTGCTCGGGAAGGCGAAACACCGCCGAGCGCCCGTCCGCGGTGCGATAACAGCGAATCCCTTCGAACACGCCGAGGCCGTAGTGCAGCGTGTGCGTGAGGATGTGCACCCGCGCCGCATCCCAGTCGATCATCTGGCCATCGAGCCAAATCTTCTCACCGCTCACGCGCACGCTCGCCATCGCCATCTCCTCGCAACGCCGAACCCCCTCGGCGAAACGCGAAGCTTGACGCGCCCCCTCCACGATCGCGACCCCGAGCGAGCGCAACGCCCGCACCAGCAAGCCGCTTCTTCCTGCCCTTCCTCTCCGTCGACCCGCATGCCCATCGCAGCGAAGGGCCCAGTTCAAGCCCAAATTGCCGTCACACGTCGAAGCCAGGGCCGCGAGCGCGCACGCCCGGCGCGAATCGTTCCTCTCTTCCTTCCCACAATCGAAGACACAACGTGGTTCAGTGGAGAACGAAAATATGAAAACAGAGCTGTACTGGATAGACGGATCGTGGCCGGGCAAGTTGGCTATCGTGCCTCGTCCGCGCGGTGGCGACTGGCTTGAAGACGAAGTGCAAGCGTGGCAGCAGGCTGGGCTTGATGTCATGGTCTCACTCCTCACACGAGAAGAAAATGCGGATTTAGACTTAGCTCAAGAAGAGGTGTTGAGCCAAGCGAGGG
>JANNKN010000321.1:0-13161 GCA_031396315.1 Deltaproteobacteria bacterium | reverse complement strand
CGCCGCGCCGGCCGCCGCCTCCTCACCCAACAACTGTGCTCGTCCGTTTCGGCCCCGGGGAGCGCGTTGCGGCGGGCCGGGGGCTGCGGAGCCGACATCAAGCGGAGCGAGGCCCCGCGAGAATGCGCGCGCGGAGCGCCGCGCACCGTGGCCCGCCTGCAGAATCAACGTGTCCACCCAGGGCCGAGTGAGCCAGTCGGCGCAGCAGCGCCCGGCCCGCCGCAACGCGCGGCCCGCGCGACGACTCCAGCCGCCCGCGCCTCGCGACCCGCAACCCATGCGGCTACCAACTCCGAATGGCCCAAGCCGGCGACGCCCAGATCGAGATCTTCTTGCTCTCCGACGGCACCGGCGAAACCGGCACCCACGCCGTGCGCGCAGCCGCGACCCAGTTTCAGCGCCGCTTTCGGCTGCGCACCTTCGCGGAGACGCGCCACGATTCTCAGGTGCGGCGGATCATGGATCGCGCGAAGGAAGCGCGCGCTCTCGTCGTCTTCACACTCGTGAACGATCGCCTCAAGGAATCGGTGAAGGCGATGGCGCTCGAGATGGGCGTACCCGCGGTCGATCTGCTCAGCCCGCTGATCTCCGCCATGTCGCACCACTACGCGCTCTCGCCTCAACACCTGGTGGGCGTGCTGCACGGTTTCGGCGACGAATATTTTCGGCGCGTCGAGGCGGTCGAGTTCGCAGTGCGGCACGACGACGGCGCGAACCTGCATACGCTGCATCAGGCCGACATCGTGCTCGCGGGCGTCTCGCGCACCTCGAAGACGCCGCTCTCGATGTATCTCGCGCAGCGCGGTTACAAGACGGGGAACGTGCCGATCGTTCCGGGCATCGATCCGCCGCGTGAGCTGCTCGAGGTGGATCCGCGCAAGGTGATCGGGCTCGTGATCGATCCGAATCCGCTGCTGGAGATTCGCAAGGCGCGCATTCGGCAGATCGGCGCGTCGCCGTACACGACGTACGCGGATGCGGAGGCCGTCGTGGAGGAGCTGCAACGGGCGAGGCGGCTGTTCAATTCGCGGCAATGGAGGAGTGTGAATACGACGGGGAAGGCCATTGAAGAGAATGCGGCGCGGATTCTGGAGCTGATGTACGGGAGTGCGGCCTGAGGCGGCGGGCTTGTTGCAGGCAGCGCGCCGCGCGCGGGCGGGGCCGCGGAGGCGAATGGCTCGCTTCGGGCCTTTGGAGGGAAGTGGCACGGCGGCGGCGCGCGCGTTGCCTGAAGGCGTGGCTCGGAGTTGGGCCCTCGCTGCGCTTGATTTCGCCTCCGCGGCCCCGCCCGCGCGCGGCGCTCTTGCTGTTCGCTTCTCGACTACGAGAGGGAGGGGGAGTGAAGAGAAGAGGGTTGGGGAGATGATTCGGGCATTTGTTTGCGGGCGTCGATGACTCGCCCGCGCGTGTTCGCGTGTCGGGAGTTGCCGGGGGCGCCTTGGGATGCCGTGCGCGCGGTGGCGGAGCTGCGGGTTTGGGAGGGCGAGGATGCGGTTCCGCGCGAGGTGTTGCTCGGAGAGGCGGCGCGGTGTGAAGGGTTGGTGGTGACGCTCGTCGATCGGATCGATGCGGAGTTGTTGGGGGCGGCGCCGCGGTTGCGGGTCGTTTCGACGTGCTCGGTGGGTGTGGATCACATCGACGTTGCGGCGGCGGCGGCGCGTGGCGTCCGCGTGGGAAACACGCCGGGCGTGTTGACGGAAGCGACGGCGGATTTGGCGTTTGCGTTGTTACTGGCGGCGGCTAGGCGGATTCCGGAGGCGGAGCGGTTCGTGCGCGAGGGGCGCTGGCAGAAGAGCTGGGAGCCGGCGCTGTTGTTGGGGCGGGAGTTGGCGGGCGCGACGCTCGGCATCGTCGGGCTCGGAGAGATTGGGCAAGCGATGGCGCGGCGGGCGGCGGGCTTCGGGATGCGGGTGGTCGGGTGGACGCGCAGTGGGCGCGAGGTCGCGGGCGTCGAGAGCGTAGGGGCATTCGACGCGCTGCTCGCGCGCGCGGACGTGGTGAGCGTGCACGTGGCGCGCACGCCGGAGACGCTCGGCCTGATTGGTGCGCGGGAGCTCGCGCGCATGAAGCGCGGCGCGCTGCTCGTGAACACCGCGCGCGGCGGGATCGTGGACGAGCGCGCGCTGTGCGCGGCGCTCGCGAGCGGGCAGCTCGGCGGCGCGGCGCTCGACGTGTTCGCCACGGAGCCGCTGCCCCTCGACTCGCCGCTGCTCGCGGCGCCGAATCTCGTGGTGGTGCCGCACATCGGCAGCGCGACGCACGCGACGCGCGCGCGCATGGCGGAGCTGTGCGTGCGGAATCTCCTGGCGGGTCTGCGCGGTGAGGAGTTGCCGCGCGCGGTGAGTGCGCTCGGCTCGCGTTGAGAACCGCTGCGCTCGTCAGGGCATCTCTGCACCGATCGTTGCGCGAATCGGAATGCCGGCCGGGTCGAAGCCCTCTAGGCAGCGCACGTTGACGCCGAGGAAATCCGGCGTGATGCGCTTGCGGTGGAACGGATAGATCCCGCACACGCGGCAGAAGTAGTGCGTCGCCGTGTGCGTATGGAAGCGATACGTCGAAAGCGCTTCCTCGCCGGCGGTCAGTGTGAACGCGGATTCGTGCACTCTCACCATCAGCGCGTTCTTGCGGCGGCAGATCGAGCAATCGCAGGTCGTCAGCTCAGGGAAGCTCGAGCGGATCTCGAATCGCACCGCTCGGCAATGACAACTGCCACGCACCGTGCGTTCCGCGTTCGCCGTCACGAATCCTGCTCGGGGATGGCGCTCGGAGTCGCCGCTGCGCAGCGCACCAGCCACTCGCGCGGCGACACCGCATGCGCGCCCCATCTGCGTGCGCGGTCCTTCACCGGCCGGTCGCCCGTAACAATCGCGACGCTGCCGGGGTCCGCGGCGGCGCGCATCGTCTTCAGCATCCAGTCGTCCGCGTCCGCGGCGAACACCACGCGCAGCAGCGCGTCCTCGGGCGACTCGGCTTCACCGACGGGGCGCTTGCAGTCGAACACGACGCATACGCGTTCGCCGCACGCGGCGAGGCGCTCGGCTCGCTCGATCACGAGCTGGCGGCGCTCGGCGCTCCACCACTCCTTGCGGTCGCGGCCGCGCAACAGGTGGGCGTGCAGTACGTTGAAGCCGTCGACGAGCCAGAGCGAGATCGCGGGCAGCGCGCTGAGCGCGCCGGCGGGGTCGGTCGCTTCGCTCTCGGGCAGGTCGGCCATGGCGGCGCAGCCTAATTCGCCCCTCAGCTCTCCGCGACCGCGGCGGCGATCTCCGCCGCGAACACGGCGCCGAGATCGCGCAGCTTCACTTCGCCGATGCCGCGAATGCCGCGCAGCTGCTCGACGCGCGTCGGTTTCGCGGCCGCGAGCTCTTGCAGGGTGCGGTCGCCAAAAATGAGGTAAGGCGGGACGCCGCGTTCGGCGGCGAGGCGCCGGCGCAGCGCGCGCAAACGCTGGAAGAGCGCGTCGTCGAAATCGAGCGGCGCGTCGGCGGCGGCCGTCGTGCCGCCGCTGCGAGAGCGCTTCGGCTTCGCGGGTGTGGCGGGCAACGCGAACAGCGTGACCGGCACGCGCGCGAACATCGCCTCGACGCCGCTCTCGCTGAGCCCGAGCGTCGGGAACTGCCCGTCGGCGACGCGCAGATGCCCGAGCGCCACGAGTTGATCGATCCAGTGGCGGATCTCGCGGGCGTTGTGCGCCTTCAGCAGCGCGAAGGTCGAGAGTTTGTCGTGGCCCGCCGCGCGAATGCGCTCGGTGTCGCCGCCGCGCAGCACGTCCGCGATGTGCTGCGCCCCCCAGCGCTGGCCGCAGCGCGCCACACACGAGAGGATCATTTGCGCGGTGCGCTGCGCATCCGCGAGCACATTCAGCTCGCGCAGGCAGACGTCGCACGCGCCACAGCCCTCGCCCGTGTCGCTGGGCGGCGTCCACGCCTGGCCGAAGTGCTCCACCAGGAATCGGTGGCGACACACCGCGCTCGTCGCGAAGCCGTACATCTCGCCGAGCCGCGCGAGCGCGCGCGCCTGCTCCTCGGGATCCACCGGCGCGCCCGCGGCCTGTGACTCCTGTGCGCTGCGCTCGGCGAGCGAACGCCAACCGTAATAATCGGCGCCCGCATACAGCATCACGCATTCGCTCGGCAGGCCGTCGCGGCCGGCGCGGCCGGTTTCCTGGGCGAACTGCTCGACGCCCTTCGGCAGCGAGGCGTGCGCCACGAAGCGCACGTCGGGGCGGTCGATGCCCATGCCGAACGCGACCGTCGCGACGATCACGTCCACCTCCTCCGCGAGGAAGCGATCTTGGTTGCGCGCTCGGGTCGCACCGTCGAGGCCCGCGTGATAAGGCAGGCAGCGCACGCCCGCCTTCGCGAGCGAGGCGGCGAGTGCGTCGACGTCTCTGCGGCGCAGGCAGTAGACGATGCCCGCTTCGCCTGCGTGGCGGCGAATCACGCCCAATACTTGGGACGCGGAGTCGCCTCGCGGCAGGAAGCGGTACGTGAGGTTCGGGCGGTCGAAGCCGCCGACGAGCACGGCGGGATCGCGTAGCCCCAGCTGTGCCGCGATGTCGCGCCGCACCTGCGGCGTCGCGGTCGCGGTGAACGCATGCATCGGCACGTCCGGCCGCAGCGCCCGCAGCTCGCCAATGCGTCGATACTCGGGCCTGAAATCGTGGCCCCAGTGCGAGATGCAGTGCGCCTCGTCGATCACCAGCGCGGCCAGCCCGTACTTTTCGAGCTCGTCGAAGAAGCCCGGCATCACGAGCCGCTCGGGCGCCACGAACAAGAGCTTCACCTCGCCGCTCGCGAGCCGTTCCGCCGCCGCGCGCCGTGCGCTGAAGTCCTGCGCGCTCGTCAGCATCACCGCCGGGACGCCGCTCTCGACGAGCCCCGCAACCTGATCCTGCATCAGGGAGATCAGCGGGCTGATCACGCAGGTAAGGCCTTCGCGCAGCAACGCGGGCGCCTGATAACACAGGCTCTTGCCGCCTCCGGTCGCCAGCACGACGAGCGAATCGCGCCCCGCGAGCGAGGCGAGCATCGCCTCGGCCTGGTGCGGGCGCAGCTCGGCGTAGCCCCACACGCGCTGCACGAGCGCGCGCAGCCGCGCGAGCTGCGCTTCCGCCTCGGGGCTGCTCATGCGCTCACCGCGCTTCGCTCAGGTCGCATCACGCGCGCCACTCCTCACCCGGCATGATGCGCCGCATGAACTCGTCGAACAGCGGCACGGTGAATGCGGTGTCGCCGTGCTGCGGGCTCCAGATCATGCCTTTCGCGATCAGTGCGTTCCGCGTCGGCGCAAGCGACGTCACCTTGCGCCCCGCGCGCTCGGCAATGTCGCCCGAGCGGTGTGGCCCTGGGCCGAGTTCTGCCATTGCGCGCAGGTAGCGCTTCTCGTTCGGCGTGAGCCGATCGAAGCGCACGCGGAAGAAGCTCTGGTCGAGCGCGGCGAGCGTGATGGCCGATGCCGCCGCGACGTCGGCGAGCGCGATCGGCGACCGGCCCGCTGCGTCCCAGGCGTGCTTGCCCCACTCCTGCAGGAAATACGGGTAGCCGCGCGTCTCGCTCACGATGCGCGCGACGGCGTCGTCGTCGTAGGCGACGCCCTGGTCGAGGGCCGGCTTCGTGATCGCGCGGCGCGCATCGGCTTCAGGTAGCGGGCCGATCTCCGCGAACACGAACAGGCGCTCCGCATAAGATTTTGCGCGCCCCGCGAGCCCGCGCAGCTGCGGCAAGCCGGCGCCGAAGAGCGCGACCGGCAGCCGCCGCTGGGCGCAGCGGTGGAGCGCCGTGATCAGCGCCGCAAGCTGGTCTTCCTTCACGTACTGCAGCTCGTCGATGAAGAGCACGAGTGCCGTGCCTGCGCGCTGCGCCGCCTCGCCCGCGGCGCCGAGCAGCACGGGCAGATCCTGCTCGAGGCTGCCGTTGTCGGCGAGGCCGGGCTCAGGGTCGAGATCGATGCCCACCTCGATGTCGTCGTACTTCACACGCAGGCTGCCGACGAAGCCCGCGAGAGCGCGCAGCGCACGTTGCGCGAGATCGCGCGCCGCCTCGCTGCGGCTGAGTCGCAGGAGCGCGAGCCGCAGCTCGGGGGCGAGCAGGGCGGGCAGCGAGCGACCCTCGGGCGCTTCCAGGCGAATCGAATGGATGCCTGCGCCCTCCGCGGAATCGCGCAGGTCGTCGAGCAACACCGTCTTGCCCACCCCGCGCAGCCCGATCAGCAGCAGGCTCTGCGCTGCAAGCCCGCGCCGGACGCGTTCGAGCGCGATTCGCGCGCTCTCGCGCAGGGCGTCGCGCCCCGCCAGCTCCGGCGGAGGCGCTCCTGCTCCCGGCGCGTACGGGTTGGCGATCGGGTCCATGGGCACCAGTTTATACCGAGTTTAGTCAGTTTATGAAGACTTCATAAACTTAGAAAACTCGGCATAAACGACCCCTTGCGCTCGCTGGGCACGCCTCGCAGCTATCCGAGCGCCATCAGCCATCGCATCCCCGCGATGCACGCGACGTAGCCCGACGCGATCAGCGCCGTCGCCGCTGCCCCTTGTAGGAGCCCGCCTCGCCGCGCGCGGCGCGCCTTCGCAGCCCCCGCCGCCACACCCCGCCGCCGCCGTTCCGCTGCGATCGCCGACCGCACGACCTGGACCTGTTGAAACGTTGCACTCGCCATCGCTCTCGCCTCCTCGGGACCGAGGGGGAGCTTGCAGGGGAAGTGCGACAGGGGCGGTCACACGCTGCACCGTTCGAGTGACGGGACGCCGGCTTCGCGCCAGGCGCATGGCCTCACTTCTTCAGGAACGCCACCGCCTCGCTCACCACGCGCTCCACCTGCGCGCTCGAAAGCTCCGGGAAGATCGGCAGCGCGAGCGTCTCGAGCGCTGCAGCTTCGCTGATGGGCAAGTCGCCGGCCTGATAACCGTGCGCAGCGAAACACGGCTGCATGTGCAGCGGCTTCGGATAGTAGATGTTGGTGCCGATGCCCTGCGCGCCGAGGTGCTCCTTCAGCGCGTCGCGCTTCGCAGCCGGTACCCGCACGACGTACTGATTCCACACGTGGCGTGCGGGCAGCTCGTGCTGCGCGGGCGTGCGCAGCGCGAGGCCGCCTTCCGCGAGCGGCACGCTCGAATCCGCGGCGCCCTCGCTCGCGAACAGTGCGTCGTACTGCGCGGCGGCACGCGCGCGGCCCTCGTTCCAAGCATCGAGGTGCGGCAGCTTCACGCGCAGCACGGCCGCTTGCAGCGTGTCGAGGCGCGAGTTCATGCCGACTTCGTCGTGGAAGTATTTCTGCGCAGCGCCATGGGCGCGCAACCGGCGCAAGTGCTCGGCCTGCTTCGCGTCGCCGGTGGTGAGGGCGCCGCCATCTCCATAACAACCGAGGTTCTTGCTCGGGAAGAAGCTGAAGCACACCAGCTCGGCGCTGCCCATCTTGCGGCCGCGCGTGTCGATCGAGCCGATCGCCTGCGCGGCGTCGTGGAGGATCGCGGCCCCCTTGGCGCGGATCGCGTCGTCGAGATCCGGCGTGCAGGCCTGCCCGAACAAGTGCACTGGGATCACGGCCTTGGGCTTGGGCTTCCCGCGCAGCGCGCGCTCGAGGGTCTCGGGGGTCATGTTGTACGTGGCCGGGTCGATGTCGGTGAACACGATGCGCAGACCGAGCCGCGCGATCGCGCCGGCGGTTGCGAAGAACGTGTAGGTCGGGCACGCGACGCTGTCGCCGGGCGCGAGGCCGAGCTCCATCAGCGCGAGGATCAACGCGTCGGAGCCGCTCGCGCAGGCGATCGCGTGGGCCGCGCCGCAATGCGCCGCAAGCTCGCGCTCGAACATGCCCACTTCGGGGCCGAGGATGAACTTCTGCTCGTCGAGCACCTTGCTCATGGCCGCGGCGAGTTCTTGCTTCAGCGCCTCGTACTGCGGCCTGAGATCGAGCTGGGGAATCGGAGCGGGCTTCATCACTGGACCTCTTTCACGACTTCGAGAGCTTCGCCGTCAACGCGATAGACGTTCGTGCAGCGCGCGCAACGCACTTCGCCACGGCCTTTGGGCAACGTCTCACCGCAGCGGCAGGCCCAGCCGACGCGCTTGGCCGGTGTGCCGACCATCAGCGCGTATGGCGGCACATCGCGGCTCACCACCGCGCCGGCGCCGATGAACGCGTACTCCCCGACGATTCGCCCGCACACGATCGTCACGTTCGCGCCGAGCGTCGCGCCGCGCTTCACGAGCGTCGGCGCGTATTCCTCTTTGCGCGAGACCTCGGCGCGCGGGTGCAGCACGTTCGTGAATACGATCGACGGCCCACAAAACACGAAATCCTCGAGCGTGACGCCGGTGTAGAGCGAAACGTTGTTCTGGATCTTGCAGCCGTTTCCGATCGACACACCGTTCGCCACCATCACGTTCTGGCCGAGCGAGCAGCTCTTGCCAATCCGCGAGTTCGCGAGCACGTGGCCGAAGTGCCAGATGCGCGTACCCGCCCCGATCTCGCAGGGCAGATCGACTGCGACGCTCTCGTGCAAGAATACGCCCGGGAACTTGTCGGCCAGCGGGTGCATGTCGCTCCGTTCTGATTCGTGCTCGCGCCAAGTTGCGCTTTCGTGAGTGTCGGCCGCAGGTGGATGACGCGCAGGGAAGCGCAGTCAATGACCGAAGAGCTTCCCGTCCGTATCCTGCGCCGCCGCGCCCCATTTCTGTCTCGGCTCGGCGACACGCACGCTGAAGACGCGGGCACGCACGATCCGAGGCCAGGATGACCGCCACACCGACCCGATTGCGAGTGGGGATCGACACGCGCCTCGCGCCTTGCGCGCCCGAGGCGCTCTACACGCTACGCACGCTCTGCGAGCTGGCCGGCTATGCGCGCGAGATCGTGTGGGTCGATGCGCCGGCGGCTGCTGCGCCGGCAGGGCAGCGGCTCGATCTCTACTACGGGCCCACCCCCGAGGCGTCGGGCGCGCGCGTCGCGATTCGCTGGGCGGGGCTCGATCTGCGCGAGGCCGGCAGCGTCGACATCGGCTCGCACGTCGAGCAGGAGGGCGCGCCGTACGTCGGCTTCGGTAGCAATCCCGCCCTCGCGCCGCGGCGCGCGGGCGACGTGCTGCTCTTCCCGAGCGATCTCGTGTTCGCGTCGTTCTGGTGGCTGACCGGCGCGCGCGAGCACACCAGCACGCGCGACCGCTGGTTCAATCTCTCGTTGCGCGGCTCGTATCTCGTCGAAAAACGCCTGATCGAGCGCCCGGTGATCTCGCTCTGGGCTCACCGCATCCGCGAGCACCTCGAGGCGGCCGGCGTGCGCGCGACGCGGCCCGATTTCGCGCAGAGCGGTGGCAGCGCACTCACGCTCTCCCACGACGTCGACTACCCCGAGATCGTGCGCTGGGTCGAGTTTCTGCGCGCGCCGCTCGCGGGCGCGAAGGGGCTGCGGGCGTTGAAGCACATGACGAGCGCGCGAGCGTTCTGGCGCTTCCGCGAGTGGGCGGATTTCGCCGAAACACTCGGCGACGCGCGCTCCTGCTTTTACTTCATGGCGCGCCAAGGGTCGCTGCTGAAATACCTACGCGGCGACCCGGACGCGTTCTACGACGTGCGTGCGCCGCAGTTTCGCGAGGTGATCGCCGAGCTGCGTGGGCGTGGCTGCGAGATCGGGCTGCACGCTTCGTTCAACTCGGCGCTCGAGACGACGCGGCTGGCGGCGGAGAAGGCGCGTATCGAAGAAGTGGCCGGGGCGCCGATCGCGGGCAATCGAAGTCATTATTGGCGGCTCGACCCGATCCGGCCTCACGAGACGCTCGATGCCCTCGAGCGCGCAGGCTTCCTCTACGACACGACGCTCGGCTACGAGTTCTACCCAGGCTTCCGGCGCGGTGTCTGTCACCCGTACTACCCGTGGCATCCGCACGAGCGGCGCCAGCTCGGCATCCTCGAGCTCGCACCCACCTGGATGGACAATCAATACGACGGCCGGTTGCCCGAGAACGGCATCGTCGATCCGATCGCGCATGCGCGCGGATTGCTTGCGCAGATCGAAAAGACCGGCGGAGTCGCGGTGATCGACTATCACGTGCGCGGCATGAGCCCCGTATTTCCCTGGGGCGCGTGGCTGCGGAGTTGGCTGCCGGAAGCGCGGCCGCGCGGGATGCGTGGGGACACGCCGGTGCGCGTGGCGCGAAGTTATCAGGGATACGCGGCCGCGCTGGCAAGCGCATCGCAGGAGGCGCTGCCGGCATGAACACGAATGCGGGCGGCCGCTTCGAGGTGGGTGTGATGCGGCGCGACGAGGCGCCCGCCGTCGCGCGCCTGCACTACCAGTGGTTTGGCCCGGCGCTCGGCCGCGGCAGCTCGCTCGCGATGCTCGGCGAGGACTGGCTCGCGGACGCGTTCTACGCCGCGAACTTCGAGAATCCACATCAAGGTGTGCAGGTCGCGCGTTGGGACGGCCGCGTGGTCGCGTTCATGCACTACGCGACCGACCGCCGCCGGATCGCGCGCTGGACGCTCACTCACGCCTGGCCCGCGCTGATCGGCTGCACGCTGCGCTCGATCGTGCGCAAGCCTGCCGTGTTGCGACATCTACTCGGGAATCTCGTGTACATGGGCGGCGAGAACCACGGGTTCATTGAGGACAGTGACGCGCACTGGACCCTATTCGCGGTCGAGCCCGAATTTCGGTCGAAGGAGTTCGAGCGCGACAACGGGATCTGGGTCGCGGGCGCGATGCTCGAGGCGATGGAGGCGGACATGCGCGCGCGGGGCGTGCGTGCCTGGTATGCGGCGCCGGCGCCGGACAACCCGCCGATCAACAAGTTCATGGAGCGTGTCGGGGCCTTTCGGGTGGGCGAGGCGAAGGCCCAGGGCATCGCGCTGCTCTACTGGCGGAAGCTGCTGACACCCCGCTAAACGGCGCCCGGTCGCCCCAAGGGGAAAACGCTGCGGGATCGGGCGCGTTTCGCCGAGAAAACACGAGACGCGACGGAGGCGGTCACCCGGCGGGACTGGGGGGCCACTCTCAAGGCTGGGAAGAGCTCAGGGCTGGGAAGCACTCAGGGCCGGGAGAGCGCGCTGCGGCGGGACCGCAGCGCGCGCAGAAGCGTGGAGAGGTTGCTCGCATGATTTGGGTGATGTTGCCGGCGTACAACGAGGAGGAGGCGCTGCCGCCCCTCGTCATGCGCATCGATTCCACGCTGCGAGCGGCTGGGCTCGCGTATCGCGTCGTGGTGGTGAACGACGGCTCGAAGGACAAGACCGCACAGGTCGCGGCCGAGCTCGCGGCGAAGTTCCCGATCGATGTCGTGACCCATCGCTACAACCGCGGCCTCGGTGAGACGGCGCGCGACGGCTTCGAGTACGTCGCCGATCACGCGAAGCCCGAGGACGTGATCGTGCGCATGGATTGCGACGACACGCACGACCCGAACTACATCCTCGACATGGCGAAGCAGCTCGATGCGGGCTGGGAGGCCGTGATCGCTTCGCGCTACCAGCCGGGCGGCGGCGTGGTCGGCCTCGACTGGTACCGCAGCTTCATCAGCCGCTGCGCGAACCTGTTGATGAAGGCGTGCTTTCCGATGCAAGGCATCTGGGAATACACCTGCGGCTTTCGCGGCTATCGCGTCGCGCTGATTCAGGACGCGATGCGCATTTTCGGCAACCAGTTCATCGATCTCAAAGGCCTCGGCTTCACCGGTACGGTCGAGAAAGTCATCAAGCTGAAGATGATGCACGCGCGCGTGACGGAGATCCCGTTCGTGCTGCGCTACGACCGCAAGCCCGGCGAGAGCAAGGTCGTCACGAGCCTCACGACGCTCGGCTACCTCGTGTTGATCGCGAAATACATCGTGCCGTGGGGCGCCAACGGCGCGCGCTGGCAGCGCGAGTGTGCGGAGCGCGCGGCGCGTGTTTATCAGGCGGACGGCTCGCTGCGCGAGCGGGCGCGGACGAGCGCCTGAATGTGCGGCATCGCAGGCATTCTCCACCGCGACCCGAACGCGCGGCCCGATCGCGAAGCGCTCGCGCGCATGCAGGCGAGCCTGAACCACCGCGGCCCCGACGACCGCGGCGTCCACGTCGACGGCGCCGCCGCACTCGTGCACACGCGCCTCTCGATCATCGACGTCGAAGGCGGCAAGCAGCCGATGTCGAACGAGGACGGCTCGATCTGGGTCGTGTTCAACGGCGAGATCTATAACTACCTCGAGCTGCGCCGCGATCTCGTCGGCCGTCACAAGTTCAAGACGCACAGCGACACCGAAGTGCTCGTGCATCTCTACGAAGAGATGGGCGAGCGCATGCTCGAGCGGCTGAACGGCATGTTCGCGTTCGCGATCTGGGATGCGCGCGAGAAGCGACTGTTCGCGGCGCGCGACCGCATGGGCATCAAGCCGTTCTACTGGCACATGAACAAGGAATCGTTCGCGTTCGCCAGCGAACCGAAGGCGATCTTCGCCTCGGGCGTGACGCACGCCGAGCGCGACTCCGATGGCCTCGAGCAATACCTCTATTTTCAGTTCTGCCTGCGCGATCAGACGCTCTTCAAGAACGTGCGCAAACTCGAGCCCGGCCATTGGCTCTCGTTCCGCCCGTATCGCGACTCCGAGCCTCAGGTCGTGCGTTACTGGGATTTCCGCTGGGACGTCGACACGCATCACACCGAGGAGTACTACGCCGACCAACTCCTGTTGTTGTTACAGGATTCAGTGCGCCTTCAGCTGCGCAGCGACGTGCCGGTGGGCGCGCATCTCTCGGGCGGATTGGACTCCTCGACGGTCGTATGCCTTGCGGCGGAGCCCTACGGCGGTGCGTTCCACACGTTCACCGGCGCCTTCGCCGAGGGCCCGCAGTACGACGAGACGCGTTACGCGCGCGCCGTCGCTGAGCACGTGAATGCGGTGCATCACGAGGTGTGGCCGACCGCTGCGGAGTTCGCGGACGCGATGCCGAAGCTCGTGTATGCGATGGACGAGCCCGCGGCGGGCCCGGGCCTGTTCCCGCAGTATTGCGTGAGCAAGCTCGCGCGCGAGCACGTGAAGGTGGTGCTCGGCGGGCAGGGCGGCGACGAGATCTTCGGCGGCTATGCGCGCTATCTCGTCGCGTACCTCGAGCAGGTGCTGAAGGGCGCGATTTTCGGCGGCGACCAGGGCAAATACGTCGTGAGTTGGGACAGCATCCAACCCAACTTGGG
>JANNKN010000742.1:0-1142 GCA_031396315.1 Deltaproteobacteria bacterium | reverse complement strand
AGAAGTGCCTCGAGCTGGCGACCGATTACGCCAAGAGCCGCCTCCAGTTCGGCCGCCCGATCGGGAGTTATCAGGGCATCAAGCACAAGTGTGCGGACATGTTGGTGGCGGTGGAGATGGCGAAGTCCGCGGCCTACAACGCGCTGTTCGGCGCCGCCGGCGACGAGCCTGATTTCGTCGAGTCGGCCGCGCTCGCGAAGGCCTACTGCTCGGAGGCGTACTTCCACGCCGCTGCGGACAACATCCAGATCCACGGCGGAATGGGCTTCACCTGGGAGGCCTCGCCTCACCTCTACTTCAAGCGCGCGAAGGCGAGCGAGCTGCTGTTCGGCGACGCCGCGCACCATCGCGAGGCGCTCGCAAAGCACGTCGGGCTGTAGCGACGGCCTGGAGCGCCCTGGCGCGTTCTCCGCTCCGGGGCCAGAGTGCTCGGGAGTCGGAGGGCGGGGCGTGTACGACCGGCGCGAGTTCCTGTTCCGGAGCGCGGCATTGGGCGCGAGCCCGCTGCTGCTGCACGCTGCGGGCGCCGCGGCAGCGGCGGCGACGCCGCCCGCGCCGCAGGTTCGCCGCCGCGTTCCGCTCGGGCGCACCGGCCTCAACATGCCCGACATCGCGTTCGGCGCGTCCCGGCTAGCTGGCGACGAGGCGCTCGTTCAGCACGCCCTCGCGCGCGGCATCAACTACTTCGATACGGCCGAGAGCTACGCGGGCAGCGCGTCCGAATCGACCCTCGGCCGCGCACTCGCGGGCCGACGCAACGACGTGATCCTCGCGACCAAGACCCACGGCGGCGCGAGCACCTCGCGTGCAGAGCTGGCCGCAGCGCTCGACGCGAGCCTGAAGCGGCTGCAGACCGATCGCGTCGAGATCTACTTCAACCACGCGGTGAACGACGCGGACCGCCTGCGCAACGACGAGTGGCTCGAGTTCGCCGCGAGCGCGAAGCAGGCCGGGAAGATCCGCTTTACCGGCATGTCGGGCCACGGCGGGCAGCTCGTCGAGTGCCTCGAGGTCGCACTCGCGGCGAAGCTCGTCGACGTCGTGCTCACCGCGTTCAACTTCGGGCAGGATCCGGCGTTCTACGAGCGCTTCACGGGCAGCTTCGATTTCGTCGCGACGCAGCCCGACCTGCCGCGCGTGCT
>JANNKN010000679.1:0-6017 GCA_031396315.1 Deltaproteobacteria bacterium | reverse complement strand
GCGAAGAGCAGCGCTGCGGCGAGCCACGGCGCGAGCCGGCTTTAGCGCTGCGAAGACGCGGGCATGTGGACTCCTGCGCGGACGACGGCATTGTGGCACAGCCCGTGTCATATTGTCGGCGCATTCGAGGAGTCGACGTGGACGATCCGCTGCTTCGCATCGTGGGCGCGCCCGGCTCTCCTTACAGCCGCAAGCTGCGCGCGGTGCTGCGCTATCGCCGCATACCGCACGCGTGGCTGCAGGCGGGCTCGCGCGGTGCGCGCGCGCTGCCGCGGCCGCGCGTCGAGCTGCTGCCGCAGCTCGTGTACCCGGGTGGGAAGGAGGCGCTGACGGATTCGTCGCCGCTGATTCGGCGCCTGGAGGGAGAATTCGGAGGGCGCTCGGTAATTCCGGACGATCCCGCGCTCGCGTTTCTCGATGCCCTGCTCGAGGACTACGCCGACGAGTGGGTCACCAAGATGATGTTTCACTACCGGTGGGCGCATGCCGCAGACGTCGCGCAGGCCGCAGCGGTGCTGCCGCGCTGGCGGCGCATCGACGACGCCGAGGAGAATGCGCTGGCAGCGGCGAAACTGTTCGCGGCTCGGCAGATCGGGCGGCTCGGAGTGGTGGGTTCGAACGCGGCCACCGGCCCCGTGATCGAGGAGAGCTACCGACGCTTGTTACGGCTCCTCGACGCGCGGCTGCGCGAGGCGCCGTTCATGTTTGGCGGGCGCCCCGCGGCGTCGGATTTTGGCCTCTACGGCCAACTCACGCAGCTGGCGGGCTTCGATCCGACGCCGCGCGCTGTCGCGCTCGAGCTCGCGCCGCGTGTATTCGCGTGGGTCGACATCGTCGAGGATCTCTCTGGGCTCGAGCCCGAAGACGGCACGTGGCTGGCTCGCGAGGCGATCACGCCGGCGCTGCGCGCGCTCTTCGGCGAGGTCGGCCGTGTCTACGCGCCGTTCTTGCTCGCGAATGCGGCGGCGCTCGCGAGCCGCGCCGAGCGGGTCGAGTGCACGATCGACGGCCAGCCATGGCTGCAGCAGCCGTTCGCTTATCAGGGGAAATGCCTGCAGTGGCTGCGCGCCGGCTACGCCGCGCTGGCGCGTGGCGACCGCGCCGTCGTGGATGGCGCGCTCGCGGGCAGCGGCTGCGAAGCGCTGTTCGCGTAGAGTGCGAATCAGGATGGCGAAGAAGCACGCGAGCGGTCCGGCCCCCAGGAAGATGCCGCGCGCCGCTGCCACGCCGGCGAGAGATGGCCGCGTGCAGCGCGGCGAACGCAATCGCGAGACGATCGTCGATGCGATGTTCGAGCTGGTGGGCGAGGGCGTGCTCGAACCGACCGCCGAGCAGATCGCGAAGCGCGCCCAGGTCGGCCTGCGCAGCGTGTTCCGCCACTTCAACGACATGGAGAGCCTGTACGCCGCGCTCGACGGTCGCTTGCGCAGCGAGATCGAGCCGATCGTCGCGGCGGGCGAGCCGAGCGGTCGCATCGCCGAGCGCGCGCGCGGGATGCTGGAGCGCCGCATGCGGTTGTTCGAGCGCATCGCGCCGTACAAGCGCGCTGCGAACCTGAACCGCCGGCGCTCGCCATTCCTCGACAAGACCCATCAGCAGCTCGTGCGCGTCTTGCGCGAGCACTTACTGCGCTGGCTGCCCGAGCTCGCGGATCTGCCGCGCGAAGTTTGCGACGCGATCGAGCTGGCGACCTCGTTCGAGGCCTGGGATCGCCTGCGCGGCGATCAGCGCCTGTCCGCGCTGCGCGCTCACGCGGCCGTCGGGGCGGCGGTGACGGGGCTGCTCGGCTTGCGGAGCCGTTAGGGTCGCGCCCGGCCCCGGTCTTGCGCTCAGGGTGTGGCGCGGCCCGTCCGCATCGGAGCGATCAGCAACCGCAGGCGCGCCCACACGCGTGTCATCGCACCGTGCGCGACGGCATCGTCGCCGCGCGGGGCGATGCCTTGCTCGAGCAGCCGCGAGTCCACGTACGCAGAAACGGCGGCGCGCTGCTGCGCACCCGCGCCGAGGAACGAGAGCGCCATCCCGTGCGGCAGGTTCGCCCGCGCGAAATCGCCAGGCACGTTCGCGTAGAGCACGCGCGCCGGCAACTCGACATCTGCGCCTGCGAGCGGCAAATGCACCGAGACGAAGCTCTCTGGCACGCAGGGGCGATCCGTTTCGACGTAACAACCGTCGGCCGAGAGCGAATACACGAGGCCTGCTTTCTCGCGCGCCCCCATGCGGATGCGCGCGACCAGGTCGGTCGCAGTGCGCACGTGGAGGCGGCTCTGGCCGTGCTCGTCGTAGAGCGCGCGGTTCACCGCGAAGCGGAGCTCGCGATCCGTGCAGGGCTCCGAGACCAGAAAGCGCACACCCGCGCGGCGAAGCGGCTCCGCGGCGGCGGCATCGACCTGCGGGCCGAGCGCGATGCAGCGCAACGAGTTTGGCCCGTTCGCGCGCGCGAGGCGCCAGAGTGCGCCTGGGGCGAGGAACTCGGCGTGAGTCGGCACGATCGCAGCGCGCACCGGGGCGGCCTCGCGGTCGAGGCGCGCGGCAGCGGCTTGCGGATCGGTCACGCTGATGGGTCGGTAGCCGAGCGCGATCAGGCGCGTCGCGATTCCGCCGCTCACGCCGGCGAAGCCGATCACCAGCACCGCGTCTCGAGCCTGTTCACGCACCCTGCTGACTCCCACGACGGGCGGCCCGCCACGCCCAGTGAGTGGGAGCGGGAGCGGCTCAGGTGACGCTGCCGGAGGGTTGCCGGCGCACTGCGCGCGAGGCGCACGCCGGCCGCGCGCTATTTCCGCTCGCGCCCGAGATCCGCCGCGTACGACTTCTCTTCGATCAGCGCGGAGCCGAGCTTCAGGTTGACGTTGCGCTTCAGCGCGGCGCGCTCGTCGTTGTGGCGATACACCGCGCGTGCGAGCGCGACGAACTCCGCGTCGAAGCGCTGCGCCGCCTCGCGCTCGCGCAGCGCATCCTCCACGTCCCAGAGCGCGGCATTCACGCGCGCGAGTGCGGCCTCCTCGTCGCGCAACTCCGCGGCCCCCGGCACTTCGTCGTGCCAGATCGCCTCCAGCGCCGCGAGCTCGCGCAGCACGTTCGCGCGCTTCTCAGGCTCTAGCATGCGCGCAGCCTTGATCCGCAGGATCGTGAGCTTGTCGAGCAGCTCGCCAGCAGAGATCGGGACGCGGAGCTCGTTCGTCGTCATCGCGGTGAGCCTAACAGTGTGTCGAGTTTCTCCGTCACGTCGGCGACGGCGATCAGCGCCATTACGCCGGGCTCCTCGATGCGATCGGGCCACGGCATCTGCTCCGCGCTTTTGCCCCGAAACTTCCGCGCGGCGTCGTCGAAGCGGTTCACACAGTGCGCGCGGGAGAAGTAGGCGCCGGTGCGTTCGGGGTTCGAGGTGGCGTGGAGGCCGATCACCGGCGTGCCGACCATCGTCGCGAAATGCGCAGGCCCAGAATCCGGGCAGAGCAGGGCCGTCGCGCGCGCGAGCAGGGCGATGAGCCCCGGCAGCGTGTCCTCGCCGATCTGGTTCACGAGCGGCGCCTTCGCCGCGCGCACGATCGCGGCGCCGAGTGCGCGCTCCTCGGCGCTCGGGCCGCCGCACAGAATCACACGCATGCCGTGCTTCTCGGTCGCGTAATCGGCGACGGCCGCATAACGCTCGGGCAGCCAGTCGCGCGTGTGCACGCTCGAGCACGGCGAAATCACGAGCGAGCGCGGCGCGGCGTCGGGGATCAGGCGGGCGGCGTAGTGCTTCGCGCTCTCCGGCAGCGCGAGATCCCAGCGCGGCGTGAGATCCGAGACGCCGCAGGCAGCGGCGTAGCCGAGCGCTGCGTCGAGCACGTGCTCGCGCTCGCGCGCCGCGAGCTTCGCGTTCGAGAACAGCCACTGGCCTTCGAGCGCGCGCGCGCGGTCGAAGCCGAGCTTCACGCGCGCGGGGATCAGCGCGGAGAGCAGGCTCGCGCGGAACGCGACCTGGAGCATCAACAACAAGTCGAAGCGGCGCGGCCCGAGGCGCGAACCGAGCTCGCGGAGCGCCGCGACGCCGCCGCGCTTCTCGAACGGGATTACCTCGACGCCATCCACGAGCGCGAGCAGGCGCGCCTCGCTCTTGCCCACGATGAAGGTGAACCGCGTCTCGGGCCACGTGCGCTGCAGTGCGCGCAGCAGCGCGATCGCGTGGCACACGTCGCCCAGCGCGGAGAGGCGCAGCAAACAAACGCTGGCGGGCGCGGTCGTGAAGAGCGGCGTCGAGGGCATCGAGCGCTGATTATTGGCTGCAAACAAACGGAGCGCGAGTCGCGGCAGGCGCCCGCCGCAGCGCGCTCAGCTCGGATCCGAAAATTTCGCGGGGCGCTTCTCGAAGCCTGCCTTGACCGATTCCATTTGGTTCGCGCTGCCCGCGAGCTTGCGCTGCAGCATCTCCTCGCGCTGCAGGCCAGCGGCCGGCGAAACGAGCGGCGCCTCGTTCAGCAGCAGCTTCGCCGCGCGGATCGCATCCGGGCTGATGCCCGCGATCGTGCGAGCCATCTCCATTGCGGCCTCGTAGGGCGTGGTGCTGAGGTGCGTCGCGAGCCCGAGCGCGAAGGCTTCTTCGCCCGAGAAAATGCGCGCGGTGAAGGTCAGCTCCTTCGCGACGTCGGGGCGCACGAGCCCGCGCAGCAGCTGGCTGCCCGCCATGTCGGGGATCAGTCCCCAATAACTCTCGCGGATCGAGAGCTTCGCGTCGGGTGCGACGAAGCGGATGTCGGCACCGAGCGCGATTTGCAGGCCGCCGCCATACGCGACGCCGTGCACCGCTGCGATCACGGGCGCCGGCATGTCGTGCCACACCCAGGCCGTCTGCTGCGCGAAGTTCGCGGGGCTCGACGCGTCGCGATCGAACAGCGCGCGCTTCGGCTTCGTGCTGGCCGCGGCCGCCGTGCCCGAGCCCGCGATCGCCGCCATGCTCGTCATGTCGAGCCCGGCGCTGAACGCGCGCCCCTCGCCCGAGAGCACGACGACGCGCACTGAGCGGTCGTCCGCGAGATCGCGCCCGGTCTCGACGAGCGCCTCGAACATCAACGGATCGAGCGCGTTCATCTTGTCGGGGCGATTCAGCCGAACGTCGGCGATGCCGTCTTTGCGGATGACTCGGATGCGTTCTTCCATCTTGGTGACTCCGTTCGCCTTCGGCTCACTGCGCGCGGTCTGCGGCGCTTCGCGCCGCTGGACCGCTTGCCGCTCACGACGACCTGCAGGCAGGCCGCGCTGCACGGCGGTTCAGATTTGATGTGCTTCGCTGCGGCCAGCGAGGTTTACCTGAGGAAGTGCCCTACGCGCGAGTCAGCCCGAGTTCGCGCACCCAATCGGCCGCGCGATCAACGGCCGCACCCGACAGGCTCAGCGCTTGTGCTGGGATGGATCTAGACCTTCTGCCGCAAAAACTCGCTCAGCCCATATCCCACCTGATCTCCCAGCCTCCACTCCGTCATCCCTTCCCCGATGAACGTCTCGAGTCCTTCGCGGCGATTCCGCAGCGGGATGAAGCCCGTCACCTTGCCGGTGATCGTGTGCTCGGCGCCGCTCTCGGTCTTCACCTTCGCGGTGAGGCTCTTGTGGTAGAGGCCGTTGTCCTCGTACTCGGCGGTGATGTGCGCATCGACGATGCGCTCCATCTCGTTGCCGCGCACGATCACGCCGCCGCTCGAGGTCTCCTTGCCTTCGGGGTCGCGCTGCACGATCGAAACCATCGCGCCGAGGCCTTCGCCGAAGTTCATGGTGAGCCATTCGTAGCTGTGGATCGCCTGCCAGAAGCGGGGGCCCCAGGAGTGGTCGCGCAGGCCGAAGCCCTCGATGCGGTGCACTTCGCCGTCGATCGTGAGCGAGCCGGTCACCTTCATGTGCTGCTCGAAGTGAGCGCGTGCGAAGCCCTGGCTCGCGTCCTCGCCGGGCTTCTCCTCGGCCTTGTGCCCGTAGAGCGGCCCGACCGCGACGTGCTCGAGATCGAACGTGATGCGCTTCTTCGGGTTGTTCTGGAACGCGGC
>JANNKN010000665.1:0-2036 GCA_031396315.1 Deltaproteobacteria bacterium | reverse complement strand
CGCAGCTCGATACAGCGGCGCCAGAACGGGTCGTAGTCGTGCGCGCTGTCGAGGCCGAGGCAGTCGATGCGCTCTCCCGAGCCGCTGCCCCAGCTCGGGAGTTGGCCCGTTGGGGTCAGACCCCGAAGGGCCAACTCCCCGATCGGCCGGTGAACGAGCCCGTTGATCATGATCGCCTTGAAGCCGAGCTCGCCCACCGCGTGCTCGAGCTCCGCAATCGCTTCCTCGGGCGTGTGCATCGGAATGTGCGCCGCGGGCGTCATGCGATCCGCGTAGGGCGCGTACACCTCCGCGTTGAAGGCGTTCAGCGCACGGCAGGCGACGCGGCGCACCTCGTCGTCCTTGATCGCGGTCGTGGTGAGCGTGCGGCTGCCGTAGAGCACCGCGAAATCGATGCCGAGATCGTCGAGCCGTTCGTATAACAAGCGCGGCAGATGGGAGGTGGCGCGGTCGAGCGTGTTCGCCGCGGGCAGCGACCACCACGAAGGCCGCGTCGCCCAGCTCGCGCGCCGCTCCTCCCACGAGAGCCGGCTCCACGGCCGCAGCACCATCTCGTCGAAATCCATGCCGCCGACCGCGCGAAAACGCTTCACCATCTCGGCGCCAGCAATTTTGGTGACGTACTCCTCGAAGAACGGCATGAAGACCGGCGCCGTCTCGATGATGTGGCCGTCGGCGTCGATCACGGGGTGCGAGAGCGAGGCGCGCAGCTTCGAAGCCGAAGTCGGGCGCCGCGCGATGCCGCGGCGAGGCAGCACCGAGTTGTTACCGGGACGAGACTTGCGCGCGCGGGTCACGGCGCCTCCGAGCGTTGCGTTGGGGACGATCTTGCGTAACTCGCGAGCGACCGATCAGGCAGCGCCCCGGCGCAGCGCGGCTTCGCGAATCTCCGCGTCATCGTGCTCATAGCGCGCGCGATAGGCGGCTTCCGTCACGCGCGGGAGCGCCTCCTCGAGCGCAACCGGATCGACACGCCTCGCGACGTCCGATGCCCCGGCGCGCTCGAGCATTTGTGGCAAGCGCGTGCGGATCCGCTCGATCGCCCACGCCAGCGCGTCGCCGTCCGCGATCGGATCGAGATGCACCATGTCGTTCGTGCGCCCTCGCCAGGAGATGTAGTGATAGTGCGGATCCTCGGTAAAACAGTCGAAGCGCAAGAACTCGCGCTGCTCTCCGTCCTGCTCGGCGAAGACGTGCAGCGAGACGCCGCGATCATCGATGCCCGTCGCCTGCGCGTACTGGCCCGCGGCGTCGACCTCGCTCATGTGCGCCTGCGCGATCGCGTCGTCGAGCAGGCGGTACTCGACGCCGATGCGCACGGCGCCCGCGTCGATGAAGCGCGTGTGGGCGGTGACGGGCGGGATGGGCATTACGTCGTAGCGGGTGATGTGGGGCGCGGGCATGGGCCGATGGCTCCGATTGGAAGGGTTCATTGTCGAGGCTCGTGCGGTCTCGGGCAACCTCATTTGAAAGGATGCTCGTAAGCGACACCCTCGGAATAGAATGCCGCGATGACCGCAGATCGAGACGAGCCTTCGAAGGCGTGTGGCTGGGAATCGGACCTCCCCACGTTTGAGAAGACGAAGCCGCGAATAATTCGAACTCATCTCGAAGGCTTCGTTCGGGACGCCAGTCCGGAGCAGATCAGCGCGTGGGACGACTCGATTCCCGACCTCCAACGAGAAGTTCGAGAGCTGCTCACTCGCGATCACGCCGCGGCCGGATACGACGCGATTCTGGAATACGAGCTGCCGCTCGAATCCCGGCGCCCAGACGCGATCTTTCTCGCTGGAGCCGGCGTCGTTGTCGTCGAGCTGAAGGGCAAGGATTCCGCATCTCGCGCCGACGTCGACCAGGCTGCCGCGTATGTCCGCGACCTTCGGAGTTATCACTCGGCATGCCACGGGCGCCGAGTGCTCGGCGTCCTGATCCCGACGCACGCACGCGGTTGGCTGGCCGAGCGATCAGGGATCCAGATCTGCGGCCCCGATGCGCTCGATACCGTGCTGGCGGAGTTCGGGCGATTGCCTGGCAAC
>JANNKN010000307.1:0-3231 GCA_031396315.1 Deltaproteobacteria bacterium | reverse complement strand
GCTGCTCGTCGGCCTCGAAGTGCGACTTCCCGCTCGCGTCGATCGCCGTAATTACACGCTTCATTCAGCTGCCCTGCACTCCGCACCCACGCTCATAAGGAGGCGTACGCCGCGGCGAGCAGCCGGCGCGGGCGCGGGTCTACGAGCCACGCCCCGGTGTGCATCAGGTTCATCGCGTAGCCGAACGAGAGACGGTGCTCGGGATCGGCGTGACTGTACGAGCCGCCCGCGCCGCCGTGGCCGAATGCGCGCGGGTTCGGGCCGAGCGGCTCGTTCGGTGCGGGCAGAAAGAAGCCGAGTGCGATGCGGGTGTGCAGCGGCAGCACCTCGTCCTTGCCATCGACTTGTTGGGTGCGCGCGCGCTCGATCGCCTCGCGCGAGAGCAGCTGCACTCCGAACGCCTTGCCGCCATTCGCGAGCGGCGCATAGATGCGCGCCAGCGAATGCGCGTTCGAGTGCCCGTTCGCACCGGGGATCTCCGCGCCGCGCCAGGCGCGCGTGTTCACGAGCCCGGGCGCGAGCGCCGATGGGTTGCCGAACGCCTTCGCGAGTACGCCCTCCGGGTTCTCCGTGATCGCCTTCACGAGGTCGAACGTCACATCACCCGTCGGCGGATGAATCGGGCCTTGGTGGAGTGGCGAGACGCGCGCATCGAGCTCGGGGCCGAAGCCGATCTCGAACGTTGCACCGAGCGGTGCCGCGATTTCCTCGCGCACCACGTCGCCGATTTTCTTGCCGCGCACGCGCCGCACGATCTCGCCGTTCAGCCAGCCGAACGTGAGCGCGTGATAGCCGTGCGCCTTGCCCGGTTCCCACCACGGCTCCTGTGCCGCGAGCGCACTCGTCATCGCGCTCCAGTCGAACAGCGCCTCGAGGGGCAGCGGCTTCTTCACCGCTGCGAGGCCGGCCTCGTGCGAAAGCAGGTACCGCACCGGCAGGTTCGCCTTGCCGGCCTGCGCGAACTCGGGCCAGTAGCGCGCGACCGGCGCATCGAGATCGACCTTGCCTTCGTCGACGAGGCGATGCAACGCGATCGCCGTAATGCCTTTGGTGGTGGAATAGACGTTCACGAGCGTGTCGCGCTCGAACGGCTTCGTGCGCGCCTCGTCTTGATGGCCGGCCCAGAGGTCGACGACGAGCTCGCCCTCGAGCGTTGCCGCGACGCCCGCGCCGAGCTCGTTGCCGTCTGCGAACTCCTTGGCGAATGCGTCCTTCACGCGCGCCAGCTTCGGGTGACAAACGCCGTGGATCTCGATCGGGGCTGCCATGGGTTCTCCTTCGGGGTGGCGCGAGCATGCGCGCGCCGCGCCCCGCATGCCAACAAGCAACTTGCGTGCAGCGCGTGGTGGGGGTGACGAGTTGCGCGCGCAGAAGTGACGCATAGCGTCGTTTCCGCGGTGAGGCGCAGGATCCGCTTCGCCCGGCTTTCTCCGCGCTGCCGCGCGGGCTCGCGCGGCCGAGTTGCACAGCCCCGATGTGCGGGCCCGAGTGTTGCTTCTTCACCGCACTGGAATGGAGTGCCCCGTGCAGTCGCGCCGCCAAGGATTCACGCTGATCGAGCTGATCGTGCTCGTCGCGATCGTCGGGATCCTCGCGACGATCGCGGTGCCGAACGTGATTCGGCTGCAGACGCGCAGCCGCACCGCGGAGGCGTTCGCGAACCTCGGCACGCTGCGTGATTTGGAGCGGAGCCGTTATGCGGAGCTCGGCAACTTCGTGTGGGCCGGTAGCGCACCCGCCGGCGTACCGGGCGCTCGCCCGCGGCCCTGGACGGGCGCGAATACGCTCGAGTTCAGCGAGTTATTGGGTTTTGCCCCCGAGGGCGATGTCTACTTCCAGTACGGCGTGAACGGAGCGGGCGACGCCTTCACGCTCACCGCCATGTCGGACCTCGACGCGAGCGGCCTGCGCGCGCAGTTCGGCTTCGTGCACGCGGCCCCTGGCGTGCGCGTGGGCCTGCCGCATGAGTTCGGGACGTGCTCGCGGAACGGCGTGTGGGGCGGGGGCGGCCAGAAGGCGCCAGCGCTCGACAAGGTCGGACCGTGTTCAGCCGAAGACGGCACGAAGCGGCTGTGAGCCGACGAACGCCATAACGATTCAGCTCGCCTTGGCAGAATCGGGAGCCATTTCACGTGCGGAACTCGATCAACCCGCCCCGCCGGGCAAGCGGCTTCACCCTCATCGAGCTGATGATCGTCGTCGCGATCATCGGCATTCTCGCGGCCATCGCGATCCCGAACTTCCTGCGCTTCCAGCTGCGCTCGAAGACGAGCGAAGCGAAGATGAACATCGCTTCGATCCGCACGGCCGAGGAGGCGTACTTCTCGGAGTTCGGCATGTACGTCTCCGCCGCGCAGACGCCGACGGTTTTCCCGAGCTCGCAGAAGAACCCGTGGGCGGGCGCCGGACTGGTCGCCTTCAACCAGTTGGGTTGGGCCCCGGAAGGCGAGGTCTTCTTCGTCTATGCCGTGAACGGCGTGGTCGACGCGTTCGCGATCGCGGCGATCGGCGATCTCGACGGCGATGTCGCGAATCCGTCTCAGTACGCGTATTTCAAGCAGATGGGCGCGCTGCTGCTCGGGCCCGGTCCGCCGATCGGCACCTGCAACCAGACCGGCGTGTACAACGCCGCAACGAACGCCCAGGACATGCTGAACACGGTCGGCCCCTGTACGGCCCTCGACGGTCAGAGCCAGTTCTGAGCCGCGCGGCGCCCTAAGCAGTTTGCGCGAGCGTTGCTAAGACGGGGCCTCCCTCGAGGAGGCGCCAGTGCGCAAGCCGTTCGTCCGCTGGGTTCTCGCTTCGGTTCTGCTCGCGTCCACAGCGCATGCGGAGGATGCCCCTGCCGAGAAGCCCTGGCGTGTCGACGCGCCGATCGGGCCGACGCGCAGCATCGCGTTCGACACGGACGAAGGCACCTGGCTCCATCTCGACGTCCATCCGGACGGAGCGCGCATCGTCTTCTCGTTGTTAGGGGACCTCTACCTGCTGCCGATCGGCGGTGGCGATGCGCTGCGCATCACCAGCGGCCCCGCCTACGACGTGCAGCCGCGCTTCAGCCCAGACGGCGAGCAGATCGCGTTCGCGAGCGACCGCTCGGGCATCGAGAACCTGTGGGTCTGCGCGCTCGACGGGAGTGGCGCGCGCGCACTCTCGCAGGAGAAGGAACTCACGGTGAGCGCGCCCGCGTGGTCGCCGGATGGCGAGTACGTAGCCGGGCGCAAGCGCATC
>JANNKN010000612.1:0-3439 GCA_031396315.1 Deltaproteobacteria bacterium | reverse complement strand
ATCGCGATCACGCCCATGTCCTGCTCACGCCGCGCGCGCGAGATCAGCTCGCCGAGCTTCGGCCAGATGCCGTGGTGGTAGGCGAGCATCATCACGTCGAAACGACCGGAGCGAATCGCGGCGTCGCCGACCGCCATGAGATTCGGTGTGTGCGAGGAGAAGCCGAGAAAGCGCGCCTTGCCAGCGGCGCGCAAGCGGTCGAAGGCCTCGTGCATGTTCTCGTCGAGCAAACGCGGGAGCTCGTCGCAGGCATGCACGTGGACGAGATCGACGTAGTCGGTTCCGAGGCGGCGCAGGCTCTCCTCGATGACACGCGTGTACTCGGCGACTGTCGAGCCCGCGGGCAGGTGCCCATTGGCCGTGCAGAACTTCGTCGCGATGAAGACCTCACCACGCCGGCCGGCGAGCGCCTTGCCGACGGCGTCCTCGCTGCCGGACGAGGTGTAATCGGGCGATGTGTCGACGTAGGTGACACCACGATCGAGCGCGAGCCGCACGATCTCGGAGCCCTTCTGATCCTTGATTCGACCGGAGCCGACCACGACGTCCGAGATCCGCCAGCCCGTGCGCCCGAGCGTGCGGTAGGCGCGGATGTGCGCACCTCGCCAGCTGTCGGGGTACTCAGGGTGGGTGAGCGCGACCTGCTCGGCGATCGCTCCGTTCACGTCCGCCCAGCCCGGTTTCCCGGTGCCCCATCCCCAGAACGCGCGAGCGGCCGCAGCAACTCCTGCGATGGCCCCTGCGGCGCCGGCGCTCAGGCCGGCTGCGAGGAAGCGGCGGCGCGAACCCGTGGCGGATTGGGCCGTCGAGCGGAACGCGACGAGTGCCACCGCGACCATGAGGAGCGCGGCGATCCCGATCGTGTAAACGAGCGCCGGATGCGCCAGCCGGCCGTGATAATGGATCGCGCCAGTCAGCGCGGCGATCGCTTCCGCGCCCGGCGCCGTGCTCCAATCGAGACCGATGCCCATGCGGTAGAGGATTGCGCCGAGTGCGAAGTAGCCGACCCCAGCCGCGACGACTCCGAGCAGAGCGACGGTTCTGGCCTTGGGCATGCCTTCCCTCCGCGTTTCGGGCGACTATATCGGCCGGCCGCGCACGATCCGCCTCGAGTATCTGCTCAGGCGCTCCGAACCGCCTCGGCATGACCCGCGCACGTCTTCGGATCGCCGCATCGCTGGTGCTGCTCAGCTGCGGCGAGGCGCCTCCCCTTCCGCTCACGGAGCTCGCGAATCCGCCGCTGGGGCTGACGACGAGCTCGGGCGACGTCGAGTGGTTGGCACACGGCGGCGATCCGGCGAACCGGAAGTTCTCCGCCCTCGCGGAGATTGATCGCGCCAACGTGCACGAGCTCGAGATCGCTTGGCGCTGGCACTCGATCGACGACGCGACGCGCGAGACGGACGCCTACCTGAACCAGACGATGTTCGAGGCAACGCCGCTGATGCTCGGCGGGACGTTGTTCCTGACCACCGCGTTCACGCGCGCGGTCGCGCTCGATGCGACGACCGGCGAGCAGCGCTGGCTGTATGACCCGCAGAGCCACCTCTTCCCGACCCGCGTGCCGATCGGCATCCACAGCCGGGGCGTCGCAAGCTGGAGTTCTGGGGGAGATCGCCGCATCGTCTTCGGGACCAGCGACGGCTTCCTCGTCGCGCTCGACGCACACACCGGCGCGTTGGTTCCCGCGTTCGGCACTGGCGGCCGCGTCGACCTCACGCTCGAGCTGCGCCGCCCGGTCGATCGTCGCTTCTACTCTCTGACCTCGCCGCCCGCGGTGTGCGGCGATGTGATCGTGGTCGGCTCCTGGGTTCCCGACATGCCGATCGTGAGGAACGCCGGGCCGGGCGACGTCCGCGGTTTCGACGCGCGATCTGGCGAGCTGCTCTGGACCTTCCACACCATCCCGCAGGCGGGCGAGGTCGGACACGACACTTGGCAAGCCGACGCCGCCGAGAGCGTGGGCAACACCAACGTCTGGAGCCTGATGAGCGCCGACGAGGCGCTCGGCCTCGTGTATCTGCCGGTGAGCATGCCGAGCGACAATTTTTATGGCGGCGCGCGGCTAGGCGACAACTTGTTCTCGGACAGCCTCGTCGCCCTCGATTGCAAGACCGGCGAACGGCGCTGGCATCAGCAGCTGATTCATCACGACGTCTGGGACTACGACATCGCGTCGCCACCGAACCTGGTCGAGCTCGTGATCGAGGGCCGCCCGATCGCCGCCGTCGCGCAGCCGACGAAGGCCGGCTTCTTGTTCGTGTTCGACCGTGCGACGGGTGCACCGGTCTGGCCGATCGAGGAGAGGCCGGTGCCCGCGTCCTCCCTGCCGGGCGAGCGCGTCTCGGCGACGCAGCCGTTTCCCACGCGGCCTCCTCCTTTCGAGCGCCAAGGCGTCAGCGACGACGACTTGATCGACTTCACCCCCGAGCTGCGCGCCGAGGCACGCCGCTTCGTCGCCGACTACGAGATCGGGCCGCTCTACACGCCGCCGTCAGCGCGTGGCGCGATCCACTTGCCAGGTTGGTCCGGCGGGGCGAGCTGGGGCGGCGCCGCGTTTGATCCGGCGACCCACACGCTTTACGTCCCCTCGATCACCGAGCCGATCGCGCTTCGCATGCGGCCGACCGGCTTCCGCACGTGGCTGAAGAACGTCTTCGGACCGGCCGAGGACCGGATCGAGGCGGACTGGGAGATTGATTTCGTGAGGGGCGCACGGCTGCCGAATGGCCTTCCGCTGCTCAAGCCTCCGTATGGACGGATCACCGCCTACGACCTCGACCGCGGCGAGATTCGCTGGCAAGTCGCCAACGGCACCGGACCCGTCGACCACCCGCTGCTCGCGGAGCTCGAGCTGCCGCGCCTCGGGACGACCGGCAGGTCGAGCGTCTTGATCGCGGGCGACCTGCTGTTCGCCAGCGAAGGCGCGTCGCAAAAAGTCCAGGGCGGCGACCCGTTCTTCCGCGCCTACGCCAAGGCGACTGGCGAGCTGGTGTGGGAAGTGAAGCTCGACTCGCACGCGGTCGGCGCGCCGATGACGTATCGCGCCGCGGGGCGCCAATTCGTCGTGGTCGCGACCGGCGGTTTCGGCGAGAAGCACGAGCTCGTCGCCTTTGCGCTGCCCGTGGACCGCTGAGAATCGAGCGCCGACGCTTCAGCCGTGCGCCGCGGGCCTCGCGTCGCCGGCGTACTGCAGGCGGTGGAGGCGCGCGTACAGGCCGTCTTTGGCAAGCAGCTCCGCGTGCGAGCCGGATTCGGCGAGCTTGCCGTGATGGAGCGCGTAAATGCGGTCGACATCTTCGATCGTGCTCAGGCGGTGCGCGATCACGAGCGCAGTTTTGCCATCCATTAGGGTGTGGATGCCGCGCTGGAGCAGCGCCTCGGTCTCGGTGTCGATCGAGCTGGTCGCTTCGTCGAGCACCAGTACATCGGCGCCGTG
>JANNKN010000599.1:0-3589 GCA_031396315.1 Deltaproteobacteria bacterium | reverse complement strand
CGCGACGGGGGATGCCGAGGCGCTGCTCCCCGACGTCGCGGGCTTCCGGCTGATCGCGCTGCAGAGCGACGCGGCGCCGCGCACGCTCGCGCTGCCGATCACCGCGCTCTACGGCGATCCGCAGCCGGGCCCGCCCGTCCGCGCGGGGTACTTCCGCGCCGGGCTGCTCTGGCCGAGCGTATTCGTGGTCGATGACGACGGCGACGGCGAACTCGATCTCGTGACGACGACGCGTTTCGCGCTGACCGTGTTTCGCGGCAACGCGGGCGCACTCGCTGCGAAGCCGAGCCGCGCCCGCCGCTTTGCGCCGTTCAGCTTCGAAGAGGAGCGCCGCGCCGACACCAACTTGTTACTGCCCGACCTCGCTGACCTCGACGGCGACGGCGACGCCGATTTGATCGTGCATCGCACGGTCGGCACGCTCACCGGGAGCCGTGCGGAGACGCGCATTCACGTGAACCTCGGCGGCGGCGCCGATCCGCTCGCGACGCCGTCGGGCTCGCTCGCGGTGCAAGGGGGCGTTGCCACCGCGAAGCTCGCCGACCTCGACGGCGACGGTCGCGCCGAGCTGGTGCAATCCGTGCTGCCCTTCGGGCTTGCGCAGCTCGCGCGCATCCTCGTGCGCAGCCAGGCCGAGCTCGAGCTGCGCGTCTACGGCTTCGACGCGCGGCCGCTCGGCACTCCGAAGCTGCGCTGGAGCGACGAGATCACGCTGCCGTTCGACTTCAAGGAGTCGCGCGTGACCGCGTTGCTCCCTCACTTCGACGGCGACTACAACGGCGACGGGCGGCGCGATCTCGTGTACGGCGATGGCGACGGCAACGCACGGATTCGGCTCGGCGCGCCGAACGGCGGCGGCTTCGGCGACGAGGTCGCGTCCGTGCCCCTCGGTGCTGGTGGCGGCGCGAGCCTGAGTGCCGACCTCGACGGGGACCGGCTCGATGAGATCGTCTACTGGGACCCGGTCGTGCCGGCCGGACGCCTGCGCGTCGCGCGGAACCTCAGCAAGTTGCCCGGTTCGCCGCCGCGGCTCGTGCCCGCGCCGCGCTGATCCCGAGCCTCGCTGCTGCTGTTAGGCGCGCGCGGCTTCCTTCAGTCGCGAGAGCGCTCCCGTGAGATCGCCGAGCGCGGTCGCCCGAGCCCCGGGCTTCACGGACTCGATCGGGTCGCGCACATCACCGACATAACCGAGCGCGTAGGCGCCGCGCGCGTAGCCCATCAGACGTAGCAGCGGCTCGGGCAGCGTGCGTGCAAGCTCGATCGGGCAGGCGAGGTATTGATTCTCTTCTTGCCGCAGCCACGCGAGGTTGTAGGTGAGGTTCAGGCCGCTGCGGGTTTGTTGGGAACGATTCGCGCCGCCGCCGTGGTAGAGCGCGCCGGTGTAGAAGAGCACCGAACCCGCGGACATCTCGGCGGGCTCGGTTTGCTCCTCGCTGAACTTCAGCTTGTCCGCGTACAAGTGGCTGCCGGGGATCACGCGCGTCGCGCCGTTCTCGGCGCTGAAGTCGGTCATCGCCCAGATCGTGTTGCACTGCACCTCGAAGCCGTTCGGGAACGGAAAGAAGTCGAACGCCCACTGGTCGCGATGGATCTGCTGCATCGGCTCGCCCGGCCCGATCGAGATCAGCTGCGTGAGATGCAGCTGATGCCCGCTCGCGTGGCTCAACACTTTCGCGACCGTGCCGAGCACCGTCGCGTGCGTCACGAAATCGCGCGCGGTGGCGGAGCGCGCGATCAACGCGCCCGTGCGCTTCGTGCGGCGGCCCGCGAAGTCGTCGCTGCCGAGCGCGTTCGCAGTCTCGTAGGGAGCGATCTCGCCGCGAAATTTCGCGATCTGATCCGGTGACGCGACGCGGTCGACGACCGCGCAGCCGTCCCGCGCGATCACGGCGGCGATCTCGTCGGGCGTGGCCGTATTCGGGAGATGCTCGACGGGCATGGGGGCCTCCGATGGGCGGTAGCCTAGAGCGGATGGCCGCGCGCCGGGAGAGACCGGCGCACGAAGCCGTCGACTTCGTGCGCCGGCGCCCTCATGCGCCGCGCCGTTTCGCGAGGGCCTCGCGCAGCGCGCGACCGAGTTCTGCGTCCGCCTGCTCGAAGTACGAGACCGAGCGCGCGATCACCTCGGGCCGAGAGACCTGGGCGAGGCTGCCGGCGAGGTTCGCGAGCAGCCTCGCCCGCGCGTCCGGCGACATCACGCGCACCAGCAACCCAGCCTGCGTGAAGTCGTCGTTCTCGCGGTGCACGGGGTGCGGCTGCGCCCCCGTCGCGCCGCTCAGCGGCAGCGCAAAGTCGTAGGGCGCGCCGCTCTGCTGCGGGCCACCGCGGCTGTTGGGCTCGTAGTTCGCACTGCGTCCACCATTGCCATCGAAGCGCATGGCGCCATCCCGGCCGTAATGGCTCGCCCCGCCTGCAACGCCCTTGGGCTCGTTCACCGGTAGGCAGGCGTGGTTCACGCCGAGCCGGTAGCGGTGCGCGTCGCCGTACGCGAACAGCCGCGCTTGCAGCATGCGGTCGGGCGAGGGCCCGATGCCCGGCACCATGTTCGCCGGGTCGAACGCCGACTGCTCCACTTCGGCGAAATAGTTCTCAGGGAGCCGGTCGAGCACGAGCTTGCCGATCGGAATCAGCGGGTAGTCCGCGGTCTGCCAGACCTTCGTCAGATCGAACGGATCGACGCGGTACCCCGCAGCCTCCGCCTCCGGCATCACCTGCACCTTGAGCGTCCACGAAGGAAACTCGCCGCGCTGGATCGCGTCGTAGAGGTCCTTGTGCAGGAACGCCGGCTCGCGTCCGCCGATCGTCGCCGCCTCGTCGGACTCGAGACAGCGAATGCCCTGATCCGTCTTGAAGTGAAACTTCACCCAGAAGCGTTCTCCCGCCGCGTTGACCCAAGCGAAGGTGTGCGAGCCGAAGCCGTCCATCTGGCGATAGGAAGCCGGAATGCCGCGATCCCCGAACAGCCAGACGAACTGGTGGGTGGCCTCGGGGGAGTGCGAGAAGAAGTCCCAGATGTTGTCGGGCTCTTGGCGATTCGTGAACGGGTCGAGCTTCTGGGAGTGAATGAAGTCCGGAAATTTGATGCCGTCGCGGATGAAGAAGATCGGCGTGTTATTGCCGCCGAGATCCCAATTGCCGTCCTCGGTATAGAACTTCAGCGCGAAGCCGCGCGGGTCGCGCGCCGTGTCGGCGGCGCCCTTCGAGCCGGCGACGGTCGAGAAGCGCGCGAACACCGGCGTGCGCAGCCCTGCGCGCGAGAAGAGCCGCATCTTTGTCCAACGCGGCACCTCGGCGCTGGTGGTTTCGAAATGGCCGTAAGCGCCGGTGCCCACCGCGTGCACGATGCGCTCGGGAATCCGCTCGCGGTTGAAGCGCGCGAGCTTCTCGAGCAAGTGGTGATCTTGCAGGAGCAGCGGGCCGCTCGGGCCGGCGCTCTGCGAGCGCTGATTATCAGGCACCGGAATGCCCGCTTCGGTCGTGAGCGTGCGAGTCATGTCGTCTCTCCTTCGTCGCGGCGAACGGCGCCGCAGTGAGTGGAGAGTTTCGAGCACACGCGCGCTCGGGTCCAAGTCAGTTCAGGGATCTGCGC
>JANNKN010000585.1:0-1140 GCA_031396315.1 Deltaproteobacteria bacterium | reverse complement strand
GCATTCTCGCGGGGCCTCGCTCCGCTTGATGTCGGCTCCGCAGCCCCCGGCCCGCCGCAATGCGCTCGTCGGGGTCGGAGGTGCTGGACAGACTTATTGGGGACGGCGCCGCCAGCGCGGCTTCGAGCCGCGTTGGCGGCGTTGCGTGCTTGGCGAGTCGCTCCTGCGTCTCGCAGTGACCACGTCGGGCTCGTCCGAGGCGCGCGCGAGCGCGGGGAGCTCGGAGTAGATGCTGCTCGAGCTCGAGGGGAAGGCGGCGATCGTCACGGGGGGCGGCTCGAACATCGGGCGTGCGATCGTGCATGCGCTCGCGGAGGAAGGTGCGCACATCGCGATCCTCGATCGCGATCGCCCGCGTGCCGAGGCCACCGCCGAAGAGGCGCGCGCGCGCGGCGCGGCGAGCGCGCGCGTGTTCGCGGTTGATCTGCTCGATCGCGCGGCCTCGCGCGACGCGATCGCTGCCGCGATCGGCGCGCTCGGCGGCGTCGACCTGCTCGTCGCGAACGTCGGCTCGAACAAGCCCGCGTTCTTTCTCGACACGCCCGAGGATTCCTGGACGCAGCTGATCGAGCTGAACCTGATCAGCTGCATGACCTGCACGCACGCGGTGCTGCCTCACATGATCGAGCGACAGCGCGGCGCGATCGTCGCGATCGCGAGCACTGCCGCGTTCGGCGAGCCGCGCCAGAGCGTGTACGCCGCCGCGAAGGCCGGCGTGGTCGGCTTCATCCGCACGGTCGCGCTCGAGTACGGGCGTTACGGCATTCGGGCGAACCTGATCGCACCGGGCCTCGTCGTTCCCGAGCCCGAAGCGATCGGTGAGGGCTCACTCTGGCAGGACCGCGCGTCGGTCATGAACGACGCGCAGATCGACTACGTCCGCCGCGGCACTCCGCTGCGCCGGCTCTCGAACGCGGACGACATCGCGCGCTCGGTCCTGTTCCTCGCTTCGGAGCGCGCGAGCCGCCAGCTCACGGGGCAACTGATTACGGTCGCCGGCGGCTTCGCGATGCGCTGACCGAAGGCGCCGCGCGCCGTCCTCGAGCCAACGAACCCCAATAGGAAGTATCCGATGCACACCGGACTCAGCTTGATTTTCCAGAACCTCGACGGCAGGCACACGGACGCAGAGGTGTATCG
>JANNKN010000538.1:0-8645 GCA_031396315.1 Deltaproteobacteria bacterium | reverse complement strand
CGAACACGACGCTCCGGAGTTGCTCGCGCGCTGCCGCGAAGACGCCATCGACGTCGCACTGCTCGTCCCGCTTTGACCCGTCTGTCACCAGACCGTGAGTCTGGTCAGCCGCCATCTCGAAGCGAACGGCATCGCAACGGTCGTGATCGGCAGCGCCCGCGACATCGTCGAAGAATGCGGCGTCGCGCGGTTCCTCTTCAGCGACTTCCCGCTCGGCAACCCCTGCGGCAAGCCCTACGACGAGGAGATGCAGCGCGAAATCATGGGAATGGCCCGCGACCTCCTCGAAAGCGCCCGCCTCCCAAGAACCACCGCGCAAACCCCCTTCCGCTGGAACGAAGACGAAAGCTGGAAACAGAACTACGCCAAAATCGACCCCGAAAAACTCGCCGCCCTAACCCAAGCCGGCAACCAACGCCGCGCCCAGCAACAAGAAGCCAAGACCGAAGGCAAATCCCGCACGAGCTAACGAGCCTCCCGCTCGCCACAGCTCAACAAAAAGTGCGGGAGGCGCGGGTCAACCCCGCGCCGATCCGCACCTTTCCCCCACCCCCGAACGCGCGACCGAGGCGCCCCGGCACGACCAAGACGCGCCGGCAAAAGCGCGGCGGGCGGGCGGCCGGGGCCGGCGGAGCGCGAATCAAGCGCAGCGAGGCCCCGAACTCCATGCAGCGCAATGCCTCGCTGCAACGCGTTCACAGCCGCGAACGGAACACCTGAGCGAGGGGCCGCCGGCGAGCCATCGCGCGCAGCCGGCCCCGGCCGCCCGCCCGCCGCGCGTCTTGTTACGGCCTACAAACCAACGGCAACGGATGCCGATAGAGCTTCGCCGCATTCTCATGCGTGATCTTGCGAATCCACTCGACAGGCAACCCGCTCAGCATCTTCTCCATCACGACTTGAGTATCCGGCCAGGTCCCGTCTCCATGCGGATAGTCCGACTCGGCAACGACGTGATCGATTCCGATGTGCTCGAGCGTCGAGATCGTCGACGGATCGTCGATCATGCAGAACCAGAAGTTGCGCCGTAACACCGTGGACGGAGAGTTCTTCGGATCGCTCCAGCTCGCGCCATAGCCCGAGCGCGCCATGATGTTGTCGAGTCGATCGGCCAGCATCGCCACCCAGCCGATCCCCGATTCCGCGATCGCGATCTTCAGCTCCGGGTACTTCGCCGGCCAGCCGCTCCACAGCCACTCCGCGCAGGTGTCGATCGCCATCGGCCCGAACTTCGTGGCGCCAAGCTCGAGCATCGGGGCGCCCGGCGGCATTTTGCCGAAGCCCGACGAGCCCACGTGCAGCGACAGCACGGTTTCCGTCTCCGCGCAGGCGCGCACGATGGGCTCCCAGTGCGGCTGGAACACGGATGGCAGCCCCTGATGATGCGGCTGCTCGGGAATCGTCACGGCCTTGAAGCCGCGCTTCGCATTGCGCCGGATTTCCGCAGCGCCTTTCTCGGGGTCGGTGAGAAACGTGATGCCGAGCGGAATGAAGCGCTCCGGAAACGGCGTCGCCCACTCTTCGAGAATCCAGTCGTTCCAGGCCTGCACGCACGCGAGCCCGAGCGCGGGATCCTTCGCCTCGGAGAAGAGCGTGCCGCCGAAGCCCGTAACCCCGGACGGATAATTTACCGACGCGTATACGCCATTGATGTCCATGTCGCGCACGCGCGCCTTCGCATCGAAGGCGCCGGGCCGGATCTCGTCGAAGCGCGCCGGCTCGTAGCGCTGATCCTCCTTGGCGCGCCCCGCGACGCACATGAAGCCCACCTGGAAGTAGGGCGTCTCCTCGAACATCCAGACTTCGTGACCCTCCTCGGTCTCGACGACCTGCGGCGCCGCCGCGGCGAACTTCTGCGGGAGGCGTCCCTCGAAGGTGTGCGGCGGCTCCATCAGGTGGTCGTCCACCGAGATCAGCGTGTATTTCTCCTCGCGCGGCGCCGGATCCGGCAGCAGCGGCTGCGTGACCGGGCGCTTGATGCCGAGCTTCACGACGCGGGCCATGGCGATTCCTCCAGAGCGGGTGCGGGCAGTGGTAGCGCGGGTGCAGCCGGGGCGGGCCATCGATGCGTTTGCGCTGGCATAAGCTCCCGCACGGAGGAACTCCCCATGGAACACCTACGAAACCGCGTCGCGGTGATTACGGGCGGCGCGAGCGGCATCGGCTTCGCGACCGCCGAGGCACTCGCACGCGAAGGTACGCGCATCGTGCTCGCGGACATCGAGCCGAGCGCGCTCGAGGCGGCGATCGTGAAGATCCGCGCGCTCGGCGTCGCAGCCGAAGGCGTGGTGTGCGACGTCAGCTCGCGCAAATCGGTCGACGCGCTCGCGGAGACCGCCTTCGAGAAAATGGGCGCCGTCCACATCGTGTTCCTGAATGCGGGCGTCGCCGTCAGCGGCCCCGTCGTGAACATGACCCACGACGATTGGCGCTGGGTGATCGACGTCGATCTGTGGGGCGTCATCCACGGCGTCGAGTCGTTCGCGCAGCGCATCCTCGAGCAGGGCGAAGGCGGCCACATCGCCGCGACCGCCTCGTTCGCGGGCATGGTGCCCAACATCGGGCTCGGCGCCTATTGCGTCGCGAAGTACGGCGTCGTCGCGCTGATGGAGGTGCTGCACCGCGAGCTGCGCGAGCACGGCATCGGAACCTCGGTGCTCTGCCCGATGCGCGTGAAGACCAACATCGACGCGTCGGGCCGCAATCGGCAGGGGGATTATGGCGGGCCGGAGAAGCAGAACTATCCCGAGGTCGACGAGGCGCAGATGTCGGGGCGGCTGATTCCGGTGGAGAGCGTCGCCCGGCTCGTGGTCGACGGCATCAAGCACAACAAGCTCTACCTGTTCCCGCACGCCGAGAGCCGCGAATTCATCCAGCGCCGCTTCAAGCGCATCGATCAAGCGTTCGAGGGCTGAGCGCTCCAAAGTTCCCGCGCGAGCCGGTAGAGCACGTGCGGGCGCAGTGGGTCGCTGGCGGCGAGCGCGGGATGCGCGAAGTCGTCGCGTGCGGCGTGCGACATGCCTAATCGCTCCATCACGGCGCGGGAACCGCGGTTCTCGCGCGTGGTGAAGGAGACGATCTCGCGCAGCTCTGCGCGCTCGAAGCCGAAGCGCAGCGCAGTGCGCGCGGCCTCGGTGGCATAGCCGCGCCCCCAGTAGGCGGCGGCGAGCCGCCAGCCGATCTCCACGCACGGCGTGAAGTGCGCGGCGAAGCGCGGGATCGAGAGCCCGACGAAGCCGATGAAGTCGGCAACGCCCAGCGCCTCGACCGCCCACAGCCCGAAGCCGTGCGCTGCGAAGTGCGCCTCGATGCGATCGACGAGCGCGTCGCTCGCGGCGCGCTCGAGCGGTGGGCCGAGGAAGCGTGTCACGCGCGCGTCGGCGTTGAGGTCGGCGAAGGGCGCGCGGTCGCTTTCACGCCACGCGCGCAACACGAGCCGTTCGCTCCTCAGGATCGGGTGCGCCGCCGTCACGCGCGAGAACCTCGCGCGTAGCGAAGCGCACGGCCACGCCCCTAGGCTGCACGCATGTTCTCTGCACGGGCGTCCTGGGACCTCACGCCGAGCGCCCTCGGGCAGTGCCTGGCGGCAGCGCGCGCAGCCGGCCGAACGCCATTCGACCTCACGAACGCGAACCCTGCGAGCCTCGCGCTCCCGGGCGAGATCCTGCGCGATGCGCTCGCCGAGATCGCGCGCGAACCCGCTTCGCTCCGCTACGCCGCCGATCCGCGAGGCGATTTGCGCGCGCGCGAGGCGATCGCGGCGTACCACTGCGAGCAGGGTGCGGACCTCGCACCCGAGCAGATCGTCCTCACCGCGGGCACGAGTGAAGGCTACGCACACTTGTTTCGCGTGCTCGCGGATCCGGGCGACGTCGTGCATCTCCCGACGCCTGGCTACCCGCTGTTCGAGCACCTCGCCGAGCTCGAGGGCCTGCGCTGCGCACGCTATCGGCTGCTCGAGCCCGCTGGCGAGAGCGCGCACTGGCCGCTCGATCTCGACGGGCTGGCAAGCTCGCTCGTGCCCGAGAGCCGTGCGCTCATCGCGATTCATCCACACAACCCAACGGGCACGCGCGTTGCGCCGGGGGATCTCGCGAGCCTGAGAAGTGTCTGCGCCGAGCGCGGGCTCGCGCTGCTTTCGGATGAGGTGTTCGCGGATTCGTCGCGCGCTGCGCTGGGCACGACTGCGCTCGCGGGTGCGGGCGATGGCGCCCTCTGCTGCGTGCTGTCAGGCGCGTCGAAGGTGCTCGGCGTTCCGCAGCTCAAAGTGGCCTGGATCGCGGTGGGCGGCCCGGCGGCGCTGCGGGACGAGGCGCTCGCACGGCTCGAGTTCGCGGCCGACGCGTTTCTCTCCGTCTCGCCGCTCGTCGCGCGCACGCTGCCCGCGCTATTCGCGCGCCGCGCAGAAATTCGCGCCGCGCTGAATGCGCGCGTGGCAGCGAATCGCGCCGCGCTCTGCGCCGCACTGCGCGGGCTGGCCTGCGCGCGCGTGCTTCCCGCGGAAGCGGGCTGGGCAGCGATCATCGCGCTCGCGCATCCGGGCGGCTCGCGTTTCGCGGACGACGAGGCGATTGCCGTGGCGGCTCTCGAGCAGGCCGACGTGCTGATCCACCCGGGCTCACTGTTCGAGCTCGCGTCGACGCCGCTCGCGCCGCGGCTGGTCGCGAGCCTGCTCGCGCCCGAGGCCGAGTTTGCGGCGGGCGCGCGCGCGCTCGCGCACTTCCTCGCTCGCCACTTCTCAGGGAACGCGGGATGAAGGCGCTCGTCACGGGCGCGACGGGCTTCGTCGGCCTGCACGTCGCGCGCTGCCTACTCGCGCGGGGTCACGCGCTGCGCGTGCTCGCGCGCAGCCCGGAGAAGGCGGCGCGGCTGTTCGCGCCCGGTAGCGTCGAGATCGCCGCGGGCGACATGGCGGATGCTCGCGCGGTGCGCGCCGCACTCGCGGGCTGCGACGCGCTCGTTCACGCCGCAGCCGCCGTCTCACTCGATCCCCGCGATGCCGAACGACTTCTCAGGGAGAACGTCGCGGGCGCGCGCGCAGTGCTGGAGGGCGCGATCGCCGCGGGCATCGAGCGCATCGTCTACGTCTCGAGCCTGACGACGATCTGGTCGCTGCCCGGCCCAGATCCAGGCGCCGCGAGCGCGCTGCGCGAAGGCCAAGGGGGCTACGCGCGCGCGAAGATCGACGCCGAGCGCATCGTGCGCGCCCAACAAGACGCGCAACCAGAGGCGGGCGCAGCGATCTCGATCGTCTATCCGAACGGCGTCATCGGCCCCGACGACCCGGGCGTGAGCGAAGCGGTGCGCGCCTTCCGCGGCTTCACGCGCGCGAGCCTCGCGACGAGCGGTGGCCTCGCCTCGGTGGACGCGCGCGACCTCGCGCTGTTCTGCGTGCGGCTGCTCGAGGAGCGCCGGCGCGGCCGATTCGTGGTGGGCGGACAGTTTCAAACCTGGGACGAACTGGTGGCGACGCTCGAGCCGCTGCTCGGCCGCTCCATCTCGCGCGTGCGTGCGCCCGGCTGGCTGCTGCGCGCGGGCGGCAGCGCCGTCGATTGGGTGCGGCTCGTGCGACCCGTCGCGTCGTTGATCTCGCGCGAGGCGATGGAGTACGCGACGCGCATGCGGGCGCTGCCGAACGATCCAGCGGTCGCCGAGCTCGGGGTCAGGCTGCGCCCCCTAACAGAGACGTACGCCGACACGCTGCGCTGGATCGATGCGGAGCGACTCGCGCGGCGCATGGCGACTGCGTCCTAAGCGCATCGCAACCGTTCCGAATGAGACGCGCATCGCACGCGCAAAACCGCGGAGAACCCAAGGAAAAGATGCAGCTCATCGCAACCCCGTGAGGCCGATCACGGGCGATCTCGGATCCGAATCCGAAAGTGCTGTGGACCTTGGGGGTTCGACATGCGGTGCGGTTCAGGATTCGCGGCGGGTGCAGTTGCGCTGCTCGGGCTGCTCGCGCCGGCGAGCGCTCGCGCGGTGAATGTGGTCGGAACCTCGGCAGGGCTCTCCTGGTCGGCTGCGACCGGCCCCGTCTCGGGCTACGCGGTCCAGGTCTCACGCAACGGCAGCGCCTACGTCGAGGAAGCGCGTGTTACGGCGCGATCGACGCGTGTCGCGGGGCAGATTGGAGAGACGCTGCGGGTGCGAACCGCGGCGTTCGATACGACGGGGCGCGTGGGCTCGCCCTCGACTCCGTCGGACGCGATCACCTTCACGCAGACGGCTCCTCCTCCTCCTCCGCCGCCTCCGCCGCCGCCGCCTCCTCCGCCCCCGGGCGGCGGCGATCCCGCTGGCGACATCGACGGCGATGGCATGACGGATGCGCTGGCCTTCAACTCGAAGACGGGCGAAGTCTCTGCGCTGCTGTTGAAAGCGGACGGCTCCTATGAGTGGCAGACGATCGGCACGCCCTCCGAAGCGGGGATGCGTCCGGTCGGCTACGCGGATGTCGATGGCGACGGGCAGGGCGACGTTTTCTGGCGCAATCCCGCGAGCGGAGCGAACGAGCTCTGGCACATGAGCGGTGCGAGCTACTCGGTCGTCGCGCTTCCGGATCAGCCGGGACCGTCCCGCGTGAAGGCTTTCCGGGACTTCTCAGGGGACGGCCGCGCGGACGCGTTCTTTCACGATGCGACGACCGGTAGCAGCGAAATCTGGACGCTCACCGGCGCGGGCCGCACGAGCGTCGTGGCCGTGGATCCGGCGCCGGCTGGCGCCTTGCTCGCAGCGGTAGCCGACGTTGACGGCGACGGATCGCCTGATCTCGTATGGCTCGACCCCGCGACCCGCGCACTCGAAGGCTGGCGCATGAATGGCGCCGCGCCGCTTGCGACCTTCTCGCTCCCTGACGCACCGGAAGGCGGGACGCCCGCAGGCGTCGGCGATCTCGACGGCGACGCTGCCGAGGATCTCGTGTGGAGCGTCCGGAACGACGGCGTGCGCTCGGTCAACGTCTGGTTCATGGACGGTATGAACGCGCCCTCCCAGGGAACGGCAGTGGACCTCGGCAAGAAGGCCCGCGTGCGCGGCGTAGTCGACGTCGACAGTGACGGCCGCGCGGATCTCGTGACCTTGAGAAAGGGTGCGTTCACCGCCTACGGCGTGGATCGGACGGGCGCGCTGAATGCTGGCGGCGAAATGGAATGGAACACGCAATCGATCTCACTGGACGAAGTGCCGGCGTCGAAGCGCTGGTTCTTTCTGGTACTCGAATGAAGCCGGAGAAGAACATGTGGAAGCGGGCTCTTCGTGCGACGGCGTTGGGCGCGCTGTGCGCACTTGCACTGGCGAGCGCCGCGAGTGCGCGCACCGAGCAGCTGCGCTGGCAGCACCCGAACGCCAGCGCCGTGGCGGGCTTCAAGATCTACGTGGGCAACGCGTCGGGCGTGTATCAGACGACGCTCGATGTGGGCCTGCCGACCCTGACGTCCGGCGTCTTCAGCTATTCGCTGCAGGTGCCGGATGCGAACACCGTCTACTTGACGGTGAGCGCTTATGGCCCGACGGGCCTCGAAGGCGCGAAGAGCAACGAACGACAACGGCTCGGTCTGCTCGGAATGCCGGGGAAGCCGCAGATCGTTCCGTGAACGCGTTCCGAGCGGGTCGGCGAATCGCCTAGCCCAGAGCGAGTTCGCGGCGTGCTAACTCGCGCAGATGGGTGTTCGGCGCTTCTCGCATCTCGGGCTGTGCGTGCGCGACCTCGCACGCGCCCACGCGTTCTACGTGGGCGGGCTCGGCTTCCGCGAGCTCTCGCGGCTGACGACGCGCGGCGCGGAGACCTCTCGGTTGCTCGGCCTCGCCCGCGTCGAGCTCGAGGCGGTGTACCTCGAGCGCGACGGGCTGCGCCTCGAGCTGCTGCACTACCGCAGCCCTGGCACTGAAGCCGCGCGAGGACCCCGCCCGATGAACCTGGCGGGCCTCACGCATCTCGCGCTCGTGGTGAGCGACCTCGACGCAGTGCTCGCCACGCTCAGCGCGCTGGGCGCGACGCCGCTCCCCGAATCGCGCATCGAGAGTCCGCAGTTTTCATCGCGCGTAAGCTTCGTGCTCGACCCCGACGGCACGCGCATCGAGCTGGTCGAGGGCGAGTTCGATCCCGCGAACCTCGGAGTGCAGATGTCATGAGCTGGAGGGATCTCGGCCTGCCGCGCTTCGCGTATACGAAGGGCCTCCACGAGATTGGCCGTGGTCTGTACGGCTACCTGCAGCCGGACGGATCCTGGGGCTGGAGCAACGCGGGCCTGATCGTCGACGGCGACCAAGCGCTGCTCGTCGACACGCTGTTCGACCTGCGGCTCACGCGCGAGATGCTGGGCGCGATGAAGCGCGCCGAGCCGCGCGCGGCAGCGCGCATCGGCACGCTCGTGAACACGCACGCGAACGGCGACCATTGTTATGGCAACGCGCTGGTCGAGGGCGCGGAGATCATCGCGTCCACGAGCACGGCCGAGGAGATGCAGCAGCTGCCCGCGGCGGTGCTCGGCGGGATGGTGAAGTCGCTCGGCAGCGACGAATCGCCGCTCGGCCGCTTCGTGCGCCGCGCGTTCGGCCCGTTCGCGTTCGACGAGGTCGGGCCGACCGCGCTGCCGACGCGCACTTTCGATGGCACGCTCACGCTGCAGATCGGCGACCGCGCCGTC
>JANNKN010000533.1:0-1254 GCA_031396315.1 Deltaproteobacteria bacterium | reverse complement strand
CCACGAATCCGCCGGCGCCCGCGACCAGCTTCGCGAGCCCGTCGCGCCCGCGCGCGTGGGTGAGGTTCCGCGCGAGCGCGCCCTTCCCGCGGTTCACGACGTGGAACATCCCCGACATGCCGCCGCGGTGGCTGCCGACGTGGCGCAGGATGTCGCCCGCGCCGAGCGGCTCGACCTTGATCACCTCCGCGCCCTGGTCGGCGAGGATCGTGGTTGCGAGCGGCCCCGAGACGACCGCCGAGCAGTCGACGACGCGGATGCCGGAGAGCGGACGAGAGTTCACGCGTGAGGCTCCTTCGGCCGGGGACGTTCCGTATCATGCCGCGCCATGACGGACGCCGCGCGCGATTTGCTTCGCTTCATCGATGCGTCGCCTACGCCTTATCACGCGGTCGGGGAGGTGACGCGTCGGCTCGAGGCGGCGGGCTTTGCTCGCCTCACGGAGACCGAGCCGTGGTCGCTCACGCCGGGCGCTCGCCATTTCGTCGTGCGCAGTGAGTCGTCGTTGCTCGCCTTCGAGGTGGGCGAGGCGGCGCTGGCGGATGCCGGCTTCCACGCGATCGGCGCGCACACCGATTCCCCGAATTTGCGCGTGAAGCCGTCGCCCGACGTCACGTCCCACGGCTGCCGTCAGCTCGCGATCGAGCCCTACGGCGGCGTGCTGCTTCACACCTGGCTCGACCGCGACCTCTCGCTCGCAGGACGTGTCGTGATCGCGACGCCAAGCGGCCTGCGCAGCGTGAACCTCGATTTTGCGCGCCCGCTGCTGCGCATCCCAAATCTCGCGATCCATCTCCAGCGCGAGACCAAAACCGAAGGCATCAAGCTGAACGAGCAGACGCACCTCGTGCCGGTAATCGGGCTCGAGAGCGCCCCGCCGCTCGCGCAGTTACTCGCCGAGGAGCTGCGCGCGCAGGGCCACGGCGCGCTCGAGCCGCGCGCGATCCACGGCTTCGACTTGATGCTCTACGACACCCAGCCGAGCTGCGTGTCCGGCGCGCGCGGAGAGTTCCTGCACGCGCCGCGGCTCGACAACCTCGCGTCGTGCCATGCCGCCCTCCGCGCGCTCGCCTCCGCACGGCGCGCGCCGCTTCCGCCATTCACGCGCGTCGTCGTGCTCTACGACCACGAAGAGGTCGGAAGCAGAAGTGCGCAGGGTGCGCAGAGCGGCTTTCTCGCGGATTCGCTCGCACGCATCGTCGAGGCTACGAAGAGCGGGGGGCCGCAGGGCCTGCCGCGCTCGCTCGCGCGCTC
>JANNKN010000370.1:0-4178 GCA_031396315.1 Deltaproteobacteria bacterium | reverse complement strand
GCAGCCGCGCCGAGGGCAAGAAGATCGGCTTCAAGGATTTCCTGCGCGCGCTTCGGACGTTCCGGCGGTATCGAGCAGGCTGAAGGCGCGCAGCGCCAAAGCGAAGGGCCCGCCGCGCATCGCTGCTCGGCGGGCCCCGCTGTTTCAAGCGGCGAGCGGTCTAATACTCGCTCTCACCCCACGTGTACCGGATCGTGCCGCCGAAGGTGCGCGGCTCGAGGATGAACAGGTTGGTGAAGTTCGCCGAGGTCGGATCCGTGAAGTAGTGGCCGGTGATGTCGTTGTTGTTCTGCAGGTTCTTCGCCCACAGCTCGAACATCCACGGGCTGCCTTCCTTCATGATCGACATGTTCGCGTCGAGCTGCTGCCAGGACGGGATGATGTCCTTCCGCGTGTTGTACACGCGGCCGAACATCTCCGAGTTCCAGTAGAAGTCGACGCGCGGCGTAGCGACCCAGCCACCCATCGCCGGCAAGGCGTACTGCGCCCCGACCTTGAGGTTCCAGTTCGGTGCGGAAGGCAGCTCGTTGCCCTTCAGGTTCGCTGAGAACCCGTCTGCGACGTAGCCGCAGAGGTTCGGGTTCGCGGCGATCAGGTCGGCGAGCGCACCGGCACCCACGAGCGGCGCCGTCAGGCACTCGCCGCCCGGGTTGGTGATCGTCGCCGCCAGCCCAGCGAAGCCCGAACCGCGTACGCCGATCGGGTCGATGCAGTACGGGTTGATCGCCGGGTTGCAGATCGCGTTCTGGCCCGCCGGGAACGGCAGCAGCTGCTTGATCGGAATCCAGCCGGCCACGCTTTGCGTCGGATCCGCGCCGTCGATCGAGCGGCCCTTGCCGATCTTGCTGCCCAGCCACGACACGTTCATGTCGAAGCGGAACGACTCGTTCGCCTGCCAGACGCCTTCGAACTCGACACCGTAGATCGTGCTGTCGATGTTCTCGTTCACCGCCGTGCGGTTCACGATCTTGCCGATCTGCATGTCGGTGTAGTCGTAGTAGAAGCCGGTGAGGCCGATCTGCACCTGGTCGAACCAGAGACCCTTGTAGCCGACCTCGTAGGCGAGAATCGACTCAGGCTTGAATTCCGGCGGAACCTGACCCGCCGTGCCGCCGGTCTGCGTCGCGCTGACGGCGGGATTGAAGCCGCCGCCCTTGTAGCCGGTCGAGATCGTGAGGTAGGCGAGCGACTCGGGCGCCCAGGGCAGGTCGAAGTGCTGGTCGAGTGACACTTTCCAGATGACGTCGGTCCAGCCGCCGCGGCGCTTGGTGATCGGATCGCGGCCGCAGATCTTGCCGATGCTCGGGTCGGCAGTCGCCGGGTTGCACACCCACAGGTTCACGGTCTGGTCGTCGGTCTTCTTGTCGTCCGTGTACCGAGCACCGACGGTGAGCCGCGTCTTCTCCGCGAGGTCGAAGTACACCTCGCCGAAGAGCGCGTACGACTGCAGCGTCGGCGCGCCGAAGTTGCGGTAGTAGCTCGTCTCGGGCGCCGCGTCGTGACAAGTGCCGCCCGCCCCTGTGACCGAAGCCGCTCCCGGGCAAAGGCCGACCGGGTCACCCGGGATATTCCAGAACGCCTCGAGCGAAGCCGCGTACACGTCGTAGATGCCGCGTCCCTCGCCGTTGTTGTAGATCAGGCCACCTTGGAAATTGAACCGCCCGTCGAACGAACTCACGAGGCGGAGCTCCTGCGTGAACATCTGGTCGGTCGCGCGCGAGCGGTCGAACACGAACTCCGAATCGAGCACGCGGCCCTCGAACGGACTGTCGGGGAAGTCGAACGCCTGTGAGCCGCCAGAGAAGTTCAAGTCCGGCGTCGACCACCAGTAGTCCGTGACGCTGTTCACGAATGCGCGGTGCCAGCCGGTCACCGAGGTCAGCATCAACTCTTCCGTGAGGTCGAAGTTCGCCGTGAAGGTGATCTGGATCTCGTCCGCCTGGTATTGCGGTACGAGCTGCGTGTTCACCTTGCGCAATTCTTTCGGGCGATTCGAGCCGTTGAAGTAGAGCGACGGCAGGCCCCATGTGTTGGGGTTCGCGCCGAATACGCCGGACGCAGTCGCGTCGTCGAGCACGTAGCCGGGGCAGCCGCCGCCGACCGTGCAGGGATTGCCGAAGAAGTACGCGTCGATCGACGGAGCGACGCCCAACAAGTAGGGCGTGAAGAGCGCTTGCGGGCCGCTCAGGAAGCGCGGCGTGCCAGCGAGGGCCGCGAACGTGTCCGAGATGATGCCGGACGAGTACGCGAGCGTGGAGTTGTAGTTGATCCCGCCCTGCACGAGCTTGTTGCTACCACCGAGGCAGCCGATGCCGTTCGGCCACGCCGTGAGATCTGGTGCGCAGCCCTGATTGCTGATGCGCATGCGGTCGTCGTCGCCGCGGAAGTACTGCCCCATCAGGTTGAAGTTCGCGTCGTCCCACTCGCCGTACAGCGAGGCGCGCAGCGCGTAGACGTTGCGGCCGTCGATGTCCGTACCCGAGTTGAGGTCCTTCGTGATGCCGCCGCGGTTGAAGTAGTAGCCCGCGAACCGGGCTGCGAAGTGCTCGCCGAGCGGCACGTTCAGCGCGGCCCGGATCTTTCCGTGGTTGTAGTCGCCGTACTCGCCCGCGAGATAGCCGCCCCACTCTTCGAGCACGGGCTTCTTCGTGTAGATGTTCAACGCGCCACCGGGCGAGCTCCGGCCGAACAGGGTGCCCTGGGGGCCGCGCAGCACCTGAACGCTGCCGACGTCGTAGAACTCGGTCTCGAAGATGCGCGAGCCGGGGAACGGCGCGTCGTTGATGTGGATGCCCGTGCCGTTCTCGGACGTGCCCGAGGTGGCGAGATTGCCGACGCCGCGGATGGCGATGTTGCCCGCACCCGAGAAGTTGGTCTTCGAGTACTTCAGGTTCGGGACGTTGAACTGAACGTCGGCGACGTCGTCGATGTTCGAGGTCGCCAGGTCGTCCGCGGAGAAGGCGCTCACCGCGATCGGAATGTCCTGGATGTTCTCTTCCTTGCGGCGCGCAGTCACCGTGATGACTTCGACGCCGCCTTGGTCCTTGGGCTCTGCGGCCGGCGCCGCCGGTGCGGCCGCCTGCGCGAACATCGGCGTGATGCCGAACACGAACTGTGCGAGGAGCGCAAGACTCCAAGCGAGGGCGCGGGTACGCAAAGACATTCATGTCCCCCAGTTTTCGGTGATGCCCCGCCAAGGGCGCCGCCAGACTACCCTGGCCCTCTGCGGGAAAGCCAGAGGCGAGTGCAAGAAAACGCGAGGGGTGCGCGAGCGCATTCACCCGAGAACCGCGCGGAACGGCTAGGGCGCGGGCTTCTCGAAGACGAGCGCGAAGCGGTCGGTCTTCCCGCGAATCGCCGGGTCGAAGACGTTGTCCGTGCGGTCGTCGGCGGGATTACGCAGTGCGTCAGAGCTCCCGACGAAGCGGAAGCCGGCGCGCTCGAAATCGACGCGCGCGAACGCTTCGTCGATGCGATGCAGGTCTTGCGCGGCGGCGCTGCCGGAGCCTGCGAGCGCGGCGTGATCGATCACGAGCACGCGCGCGCCGGGCCGGAGTGCGCGCACGAGCGCGGCCATCAGCGGGTCGCGCGTGACGGTCCACTCGCCTTCCTCGGGCTTAGGCTGCCAGTACGCGTCGTGGTAGGCCATCACGAGGATCGCGGCGTCGATCTCGCCGGTGAGCTCGATCGCCTCGACCTCGCGGTCGCTGCGGACGAGCTGAGGGAACGCGCTCGCGGCTAGCCGCGCATCCAGCGCTTTGCCGGCGAACGAGAGATAGGCGTGGTTGTTGTGGAGATGCACGCGGCCAGTCGGGCCGACAACGCGCGCCGCGATCTCGGCGTAGTACCCGCCGCCGGAGAAGAGCTCGAGCACGCGCATGCCGCGCGTGAGCCCGAGCAGCCCGAGCGTTGCAGCGGGATGATCGCGCGCGTCGCGCTCGAAGTCGTTCGCGCTACGCCCCGGTTGCGCCAGCGCCGCGGCCACCTCGGCCTCGGTGTTCGCGGGCGGCGCGGCGGCGGGCGCGGTGCAGCCCAGTGCGAATGCGAATGCGAGCGACGAGAGTGCGAAGAGCGCACGCATCAGGGCCTCCTGCCGTAACGCGCAGCCTACGCCGCACGAGCCCACGGCGCGCGAAAACACGAAGGGGCTCGGTGATCTCTCACCGAGCCCCGACACG
>JANNKN010000363.1:0-2413 GCA_031396315.1 Deltaproteobacteria bacterium | reverse complement strand
CACGCTCCCGCTCGACGACCTGATCGTCACTTATTTCACCGCTAGCGCGCTCTCGGAGTGGCTGAGGATTTTTTACTTTGGCTCTTTGTAGATGGGGCTCGACCCTTCGCTCAACGCGATCTCGACGGTGCTGATCGGTATCACGGTGTTGGCGCTCTTCGTCACCGAAGCGCTGCGCAAACGGAATCCATGAACTTCAAGACGGGAAGGCAGGGCCAATGATGCGACGCAACTCGATGCTCGATTGGAGAGGACTCGCGGCGGCGACCGCACTTGCGGTCTTCGCAGGCTGTGGCGGCGACGAAAAAGTCGCCGAGCCCGCCGCGGAAGCGGAGACGGAGGCCGCACCCGCGCAGGCGGGGGGCGAACTCAACCTGTTCGCGTGGTCGGAATATCTGCCGCAGGTCGTGATCGACGAGTTCACGGCAGAGACGGGCATCCTGGTGAACTACGAGCAGTACGGCTCCAACGAGGAGATGCTCGCGAAGCTCACTTCGGGCGCGGTCGCGTACGACCTCGTGCAGCCCTCGGAGTACACGGTCGAGGCGATGGTGTCGGCGGGTCTGCTCCAGCTACTCGACAAGTCGCAGCTCTCGAACCTCGGCAACATCGGACCCGAGTATTATGGCCTCGCGCACGATCCCGAGCTCACGCACAGCGTCCCCTACATGCAGGGCACGGTCGGCATCGTGGTCAACACCGAGAAGATCAAAGAGCCGATCGCCAGCTATGCCGACGTGTTTCAGGCCAAGCACAAGGGCCGAATCGTGGTGCTCGACGATTCGCGCGAAGTCGTGGGCTGGGCGCTCGCATCGCAGGGCCTCGACGCGAACGACGTCGCGCCGGAGAACCTCGCGAAAGCGAAGCCCGTGCTCGCAAAGTGGCTTCCGCTCGTGAAGGTGTACGACTCGGACAGCCCGAAGACGGCGCTGCTGAACGGCGATGTCGACCTGGGCGTCGTGTGGTCGGGTGAGGGCGCGATCCTGATCAACGAGGGCGGCGCCAAGTTCACGTACATGCTGCCGAGCGACGGCGCGCACATGTTCATCGACAGCCTCGCGATTCCGACGACGGCGCAGAACGTCCCCGCGGCGCATGCCTTCATCAATTATCTGCTGCGCCCCGAGGTGAGCGTGAAAATCTCCGCCGAGTTCCCGTACACGAACCCGAACGTCGAAGCGCGCAAGCTGCTGAGCCCGGCCGAGCGCGCGAACGCCGCGAGCTATCCGACGGGGAACCCGAAGCTCACCACCTTCAAGGACATTGGCGCCGCTGCAGCCGAGATCGACAAGCTGTTCACCGACATGAAGGCGCAGAGCGGCAGCTGAATGCGCCAGGGCGCCACCAGCTTCGCGACGGGCGCGGGAGCGCAGCGTGCGCCCGGCAAGGCCGGCACGCTGATGCTCCTGCCGCTCGTCGCGTGGGCGCTCGCGTTCGTGGTCGCGCCGGCTGTGATCATGCTCGTTTACAGCTTCCTCGAGCGCGGCACGCTTGGCGGTGTCGTGTGGGGCGCTCCCACGCTCGAGAACTACGCCGGCGTCGGCGACCCCGTGTATCTGCGCATCATCGTGCGCTCGATCGGCTACGCGGCTCTGACGACCGCGCTCTGCCTCGCGGCGGGCTACCCGGTCGCCTACCTGATCGGTCGTACCGACGCGCGCTACCGAAACTTGTTACTGATGCTCGTGATGATTCCGTTCTGGACGAGCTTCCTGATCCGCACCTACGCGTGGGTCATGATCCTCAAGAGTCAGGGCTTCCTGAACTCGGCGCTGCTCGCTTTCGGCGTCATCACCCAGCCGCTGGACATGCTGTACACGCCGGGCGCGGTGATCGTCGGCCTCGTATACACCTTCCTGCCGTTCATGATTCTTCCGATCTTCACCAGCGTGGAGAAGCTCGACGGCGCGCTGATCGAGGCCGCGCTCGATCTCGGCGCTGGCCCCGTGCGCGCTTTCTCGCGCGTGATCGTGCCGCTCACTTCACCCGGTATCTCGGCGGGCATACTGCTCGTGTTCGTGCCCGCGCTCGGCATCTACGCGGTGAACGACATCCTCGGCGGCGGGCGCGTCGACATGATCGGCAACATCATCGAGAACCAGATCAAAGGGAATGCGCGCAACTGGCCGTTCGGGGCGGCGCTCGGGACGGCGCTGCTGTTCAGCTTTGCGCTCGCTTATTACTATGTGAATCGACGGCAGCGGGCGATCGAGGGACGCTGAGCGAGGGCGGTGCCTTTGGGAGGTGGTCGTCGTCGCTAGCGCCGCGCCTTGCGGCGGGCCGGGGGCAGCGGAGCGCAATGGCTCACTCGGCCCTTGGTGTGCACGGCTTCGGTGGGGTCGGGCGATGCGCGGAGCTTCGGGCTCGCATTGCGTGGGGGCCTCGCTCCGCTTGATTTGCGCTCCGCTGCCCC
>JANNKN010000359.1:0-12458 GCA_031396315.1 Deltaproteobacteria bacterium | reverse complement strand
GGCATGGCCTGTTTCGAGCCGAGCGCATGGGGGGGCAATCCAGCGCCGCTGCGACCGAGGCGGCGCGAACCTCGCGCTAGCGCGGATCGAACGCGCTCGCCGGCAGCATCTCGCCTGCCACCACCCGCGCGATGCGCGCTCCGCCCGCAATCGCTGGCAGCAGGCCCACGCCGTTGCAGCCGAGGTTGTAGAGCAGCACGGGGTTGCGCGGATCGGCGCCAATCAAGCGTGCGCCGTCGCGCGTGTAACCCATTAAGCCGTGCCAGGTCCAGCCGTACTGCATGCGTGCGGGCCGCTCCGGTGTGACGAAGCGGTTCAGGAAGCCGTCGATGCTGTGAAGCGCCGCCGCCTCCATCGGTGCATCGCGCTCGTAGTCGGTCCACTCCGCCAGCTCGCGATCCGGGCCGCCGACGGCAACCAGAGTTCCCGCCGTTCCGTCCATCACGAACGGGCGCCGCGTCACGTAAAAATAAGCTTGGCCCTCGCCGATGCGCGGGCTCGCTAGGTAGCTGATCGCCGAGGAGCCGAGCGCTCGCGGGTCGAAGTACGCCGCCATCGAGGCGACGGTCCCGTGAAGCTCCTGCTGCTCCGCGAGATCGATCGCTTCGCCGTCCCGATTCTCGATCGCGAACCCGCGATAGCCGTTAGTGCACAGGACCACGCGCTCGGCGCGCACCCGGTGCGAGGCGGCGTAAAGCGCTGCGCCGCGCGCATCCAACACGATGCGCTCGGCGCGCGTCCGCTCAAACACTTCGATGCGGTCGCCATGCCGCGCTTTCAACCCGGCGAGCAGACGCTCGCAGAGCGCGACGGAGTTGACGGTGCCCTTCTGGAAGGAGAGCACCGCGCGATAGCGGTCGTCGCGGGTCTCGAGCAGCTCGCCGATCTGCGCGTGCGGAACGACTTCGAGCAGATCGCCGTACTCGCGCTCGAGTCGGCCGAGTGGCATGCGCTCGGAGACGACGCAGCGCTCCGTCGCGAGGCCGGCGCGCTGTCGCAAGCGATTGCTCGAGAGGTGGACCGCGAGATGGTTCTCGCTCCACATCCCCATGTGCCCGACGAAGCGCTCGACGGAGGACGCGAGACCCGCGACGGCGACGAGCTCGTCGAGCAGCGCCCACGCGCCGTCCACCTCGCGCTGCGCGGTGAGGGCGGGCTCGAAGCCAAAGGCTTCGACCAGCGCCGAGAGGGGGCGCTCGAAGTAGGTCACGAGCTGGCCGGCGTTGTGGCCGGTCGCGCCGCCCGCCACGCCATCCGCTTCGAGCACGACGATCCGCTTGCGCGTCTTCTCGAGCAGGAAAAACGCGGTGGCGACGCCAGCGATGCCGGCACCGACGATCGCGATGTCGGTCTCCACGTCGGCGGAAAGCGGCGCATACGGATCGCGCGGGGTGCCATCCGCCCGCCACGGGGGGCGGTTTTGCCACGACGGGTCGCTCATGCCGCCAACCTATCGCAGGCTGCTGCAGGGGCCGCGGCTCGGTGTAGGCTGCCGCATCCTTTCGAGGAGCCTGCAGTCATTATGCGTTGGGCACTTCGCATCGCCGCCGTCATTCTCTCATTCGCGCTCGTCGCGCTCGCAGTGCGCATCGTTCCCGCGCATCTTCAGGTACGCAGCGTCGCGCCGCGGCTGCCGACGTTGGAGGAGCTTCGCTCGCTGAAGCATGCGCCCGGCGGGCCCCAGTCGCTGCGTTGGATCAATACTTCGTCGCAGCCACTCGAGCGCGGCGTGATCGGGCACTCGGTGTTCTTCGCGGCGTGGCCCGATGGCTCGCTGTTCGAGGTCGACGCGGGCATGGACGCGCCGGCAGCCATCGAATTTGGCGCGTTGTTGAAGACGATGTCGGGCGGCGGCGACGTGGCGTTTGCCGGCACCGTGGCTGAGCAGATCGGCAGCGCGACCGCTCACGTGCGCGGGCTCGGCTTCACGCATCTTCACATCGACCACACGCAGGGGATTACGGCCCTCTGCGCGGCGGGGCCCGCGCCTGGCGCGCGCGTTTATCAGGGAAAGCCGCAGGCAACGCTGCGCGACCCGAACACCAAGGAGGGCGGGGCGCTCGTCGCGGGCGCGTGCTTCGAGCCGTCGGTCGCCGGAGACGAGGGGTTGCTCACGCTCGTGGAGTTCCCGGGCATGGCGCTGATCCCGCTCGGTGGGCACACGTCCTGCTCGACGATGTTTGCCTTCGCGGTGAACGGCCACCTGTGGCTGTTGTCGGGCGACATCACGAACACGCGCGAGGCGCTGCTCGCGAATCGCGGCAAGGGCTTCCTCTATAGCGGGCTGCTGGTGCCGGAAGACACGCGGCGCACCGAGGAGCTGCGGCTCTACCTCGCGGCGCTCGACGCGGAGGACGACATCACCGTCGTTGTCTCACACGATTTGGACGCGCTGCGCGCGAGCGGGCTACCGGAATGGGACAGGTAGGCGGTCGCGCTGGGATCTCGGTAGCTCAGCGGCCTCGGCTCTAGGCCGCTACGGCGCTCGCGGCGCGCGACGGAGAGCCCAGCGCGAAGGCGAATGCGAGGCCCATTCCGAGCGACGTCGCCGCGATCCCCAGCGCAGGGACCGGGTCGGCGAGCGGATTCGTTCCTCGCGCGCTCGCCAGCAGCGTGAAGCCCATCATCGCGAGCTGTGAAGAGCAGCCGATTGCGAAGAGCAGCATGCGGCGAACGCCGGTGGGGTCTGCGAGCCCGAGCGAGTGCTGGCGACGCAAGCGGCTCCAATACGCGAACGATTCGGCCGCGCCCCAGGCAAAGGTTGCCGACATCACGACGGACAACACGAGCTCGACTTTCCCGATTGCCTGAATCGCGCTGAGCTCCGGGGCGGCCGCAGCGACGGCGCGGGTTGCGAGCACGAGATGGGCCAGTAGGGCGCTCGCGGTCGCGGCCACTGCGACGGCTCCAATGCGCGAGGCAGGGCGGAACACGCGAGCCACGAATGCCGCGAAGCACACGGTGCCGAAATCGAGGAGACCGAGCGCGAGCGACAGGAGTGGGAGGCTCACGTCGGCGACGCGATCGCTGCCGTAGCCCGCGATGGCGAGCAGCGGCACACCCAGCGTGCTGAAGGTGAGGAATGAGATGCCCAACAACAGTTCCGGAGCACTCCGTGTGCGCCGGGCGACCCGCAACACGCGGATCGCCACCCAGGTCAGTCCCAACAATCGGCACGCGCTCGCGATGCCTACGGCTGCTCCGAGGGTCGTATTGTCCACGACGGCTGCATCGGAGGTCGACGCATAGACTTGAGCGCGCAGGTTGCGCGCACGCGCGGCGCAGCCCGGAGGCACTGCGCTCAAGCCGCGGCGGCAGCCCGCCGAATCCGGGCTCCAGAGGCGGGGACATGGCCGAAGCCGTCGCGTTCGAATTCGTCTGTGGTCAGATCGAGGCGCGCACCGCCCTCGATCGGCTCGCAGCCCGCGGCACGGTGCGCCTCGCCCTCAAGCAGGCGGGACTCGACAGCCGCGCGGTAACACCCGAGCAGATGGCCGTGGTGGTGGAAAAGCTGCTTGCACCGCAGCTCGAGAGCCGCGGAATCGCGGACGCCGCCTCGATCTGCGCGGAGCTCGCGAGCCGCACGCGCGGCATCGTGGGCGGTTCCAGCGCAGAGACGCCGGACACGATTCTTCGACGTCTGAGCAGCTAGACGCATCCCCTCGCGCGGCCCGAGAAGGACTCGCGCAGATCAGCCCGCCTCGGGCTCGCTCGTCGCCTTTGCAAGCGCATCCAAAAACGCGGGTGTGAGGCGGTCGAACTGGAACGCGACCGCTCCGTTGCTCATCCGCATCACGGTGGCGTGAATTGCTGGCGTCACGCCGATTCCCAGGTCGATCGTCAGCACGACGCGTTGCCCGATCGCAACCGGCAGATCGGGCCGTTCGATGAGGGCACCGCCCGTCGAAACGTTGCGCAGCGTGCAGCTGCCTTCCTGCCGACCGCTGCTCCAGAAGGCTTTGCCAATGACGTCGCGGCGCGGAGTCGCGCGCTGATCAACTTGCGCCATGGGACCTTACTGCGTCGCGTCGGTGCGGCTGCTTCACGGGGTGGCTAGCTCGTTATCGACAGCGCGCGGCTCGGCTTGATCTGTCGATTCGCGCGCACTGCATCCGGCTCGCCGGAAAGCTGCATCCGATGCGATGCGCATCACACTCAGCGCTCGCGGAATCGCGCATCGACGCTCCCGCCGTGCGTTGGCTCACTGCTGCTCCGCGTGCCGTCGCCGAAGTTGCAACCACGCGCTGCGGCATCTCCTGCTCAGCGACGTCATGCGCACCTCGTGCGACTCAGGAGTCCCTCATGACCTCGACTTTCGCGCGAACTGCTTCGCTCTCCCTAATGGCTCTGCTCTTCACCGCACCGCCCGCGCTCGCGCGCGAAGAGCGCACCGCGAGTGAGCTGCTCGGTCCGCGCTTCGACCTCAGCCAGCCCGCTGCTGCGCGTCGGCTGCCGCATCGCCCACACGCGAACGCGGTCGAGCACTGGAACGCGATCGCGATCGACGCGAGCGGCCTCGATCACACGCCGCTCGGGCCCGGCGAGAGCCGTGTGTTCGGCGAGCAGCTCGGGCCGGGCCGGGCGAGCCGCGCGATGGCGATCGTGCACGTCGCCGTCTTCGAAGCCGTGAATGCGATCGCCGGCGGCCGCGTGAGTCACCTGGGCATGCCCCGCGCACCGCGCGGCGCATCGCCCGATGCCGCGATCGCGCAGTCTGCGCACGACACGCTGGTCGCGCTCTTCCCTTCGCAGGCTTCGAGCTTCGATGCCGAGCTCACGGCCGCGCTCGCGCGCGTTCGCGACCGCCGCGCTCGCGCGCTGGGCGTGCTCGTCGGCGGGGATGCCGCGACGCGGATCCTCGCGCTGCGCGCCGGCGACGGCTCGGATCACGACGAGCCGCTGATGGGCACTGATTATGTTCCCGGCGATGCTCCGGGCGAGTGGCGAAAGGATCCGGTCGGTCAGGCTCCGATTGCGTTGGGTGCACACTGGGGCGAGGTGACGCCATTCGTGATTTCTTCGGCGGCTGACTTTCGCGTGCCCCCGCCGCCCACGCTCGATGCCGCCGCATACGCGGCTGCGTTCGGCGAAGTCCAGGCTCTCGGCGGCGACGGCGTGACGACGCCGACCCTGCGCACAGCCGATCAGACGCAGATCGGCATTTATTGGGCCTACGACGGCACGCCGAGCTTGTGTGCACCGCCGCGGCTCTACAATCAGATCGCGTTGCAGATCGCTCACGACCGGCGCACCGGCCCCGTCGAGCTCGCGCGGCTGCTCGCGCTCGTGAACGTCGCAATGGCCGACGCGGGCTTCGCCGCCTGGGAGTCGAAGTACTTCTACCATTATTGGCGGCCGGTCACGGGCGTTCGCGAAGCCGATGCCGGCACGGGTCCGAGCGGGCTCGGCGACGGCAACCCGGCCACGCAGGGTGATGCGACGTTCCTCCCGCTCGGCGCGCCCGCGAGCAACCTCACCGGCCCGAACTTCACGCCGCCGTTCCCGGCTTACCCCTCAGGCCATGCCACGTTCGGCGGTGCGCTCTTCCAGACTTTGCGCCGGTTCTATGGCCGCGACGACATCGCGTTCACGTTCGTATCGGACGAGCTCAACGGCGTCACGAAGGACAACGCCGGCAACGTGCGCCCCCTGCTGCCGCGCAGCTTCACGTCGCTCTCGCAAGCCGAGGAAGAGAACGGTCAGAGCCGGATCTATTTGGGGATCCACTGGTCGTTCGACAAGACCGCAGGCATCGCGCAGGGCCGCGCGATCGCAGACGCAGTGTTCGATGGCTTGTTCCCGCGCACACCGCGCAGGCCCTGAGGCGCGGGCAGCGCGCGCTCAACCTGCGTCGCGATCCACCCCTAGCTCCTTCAGAATCGCTGCCCGCAGGTCCTGCACTTCGGGGCTCGTCAATTTGCGCGGGTGGCGCAGCGGCACATCGAAGCTGGCCTGAATTCTCGCTGGCCGCGGCGAGAGCACGAGGATGCGATCCGCAACGTGGATCGCCTCCTCCACGTCGTGCGTGATCAGAACTACGGTGTGGCGTTCTTCGGCGAGGATGCGCAGCAATTCGTTGCGCATGCGCAGATTGAGCAGCGCATCGAGCGCCGAGAACGGCTCATCCATGAGCAGGATCTCGGGCTTCACGACGAGTGCGCGCGCGAGCTCGACACGCTTCAGCATGCCGCCAGAGAGTTCGTGCGGCTGGCTCTCCTCGAAGCCCTGCAATCCGACCAGCGCGGCGTAGTGGTCGGCGAGGCCCGCGTGATCGGTGTGCGCGTGGCCGTTCAGACCGAACATCAGGTTCTCGCGCACCGTGAGCCACGGGAAGACCGAGCCTTGCTGCGAGATCAGAATCGCCTGCGGGCTCGGCGCGGTGCGGAGGACGCCGTCGACGCGCACGCTGCCGCGGTCGGGGCGATCGAAGCCGGCGAGCATGTTCATCAGCGTGGTCTTGCCACACCCGGACGGCCCCACGATCGCGACCAGCTCGCCGTCGCCCACGTTGAAGTCGATTCCGCCGATCACCGCGAGTGGGCCGGCAGCCGAGCTGAAGCCCTTGGCGAGGTTCGCGACCTCGATCTTGTTAGTGCGCATAGCGCCACCGAACCGCTCTCGAGCCCTCGAGCAGCCGCATTGCGCCGTCGAGCGAGAGGCCGATCAGGCCGATGATGATCATGCCGGCGATCACCAGGTCGTAGCGGTTGCCGGCATTGCGCGAATCGATGATCAGGTACCCGAGCCCGGAGTGCAGGGCGATCATTTCGGCGGCGACGACCACGAGCCACGCGACGCCGAGGCCGATGCGCATGCCGACGATGATCTGCGGCAGGACGGCGGGAATCACGACGCGGCGAAACAGTGTCGTGCGCGACACGCCGAAGTTCTCGGCGGCGCGCAGGTAGCGGCGCTCGATCGTGTGAACGCCGGCGGTGGTCTGAACGACCATCGGAAACACCGACGAGATGAAGATCAAATAGATGGGCGATGCGTTGCCGACGCCGAACCAGAGAATCGCGATCGGAATCCAGGCGATCGGCGAGATCGGCCGCAAGATCTGAAAGAGCGGGTTCAGCGTCATGAACGCCGAGCGCACCCAGCCCATCCACAGGCCGAGCGGCACGGCCACGAGCACCGCGAGCGAGAAGCCGAGGCCGACGCGCAAGAGCGACGCACCAATGTGCTCCCACAGCGTGCCATCCGCGATCAGTTCGAAAACTCCCGTCGTCACCTGCCAAGGCGTCGGAAAGATCGCGCTGCGCGTGACGCGCACAGCGAGCCACCAGACAGCGAGCAGCGCCGTCATCACGATCAGGGAAGGCAACGCCCGTCGGAGTCCTCGCATCGTCAGGCGTCGCCCCACCTCCAGCCTCGAGCCCACAACAGCGTCCGAATTCGCCAGCGCACACGCTGCCAGGGCGAATCCGGCTCCGCCTCGACCAGCACGACCATTTGCCCGCTCGCGTGCGCCGTACAGGCGAACTGATAGCTGGAAGCGCGCGCAAACGGCAGGCGGAAGCTCTGGCCAGGCATCATCAACGTGGGTCCGAAGATCTGTGGCACGTCGTCGGAGTTCTTCAGCAGCAGCACATCGCGCACACCGAGGGTGAGGCGAATGTGCGAAGGCAGGATCTCCACCGGATCACCCGCCATCCGGCGCGCCCAGGTTCCGCGCGGAATCTCGAACAGCTCTTCGCGCGAAGTCGCGCGAATCGGCGCGAAAGCGGCCCAAGCCGTCGCCCCGATCGCGGCGGCGGCGAGCCCGAACGACAGCCAACGAGCGACGCGCAGTTTCACGCCGAGGAGGGCCACGTCAGTCTTGGAGCAGGATCCGGAGGTCGTGCGCGAAATCCTCCGCCGGATGTCCGAAGGGCATGAGGGCGCGCAGCTTGCCCGCGCGATCGATCAGGTAGGCGTAGGACGAGTGCGCAACCGAGTAGCTCGCGCCCTCACCCTGCTTGCGGGCGATGATCCCGTATTCCTTGCGCACAGCGGCGAGGCGCTCGGCGCTGTCGGTGCCGCCGATGAAGCTCGCGTCGTACGCCGCGAGGTATTCGCGCATGCGCGCGGAATCGTCGCGCTCGGGGTCCACCGTGACGTACACCACCTGAACGTCGGCAGCGAGCGCGCCGAGCCTGCGCCGCGCATCCGCGAGCACTGCGAGCGTGATCGGGCAGACGTCGGGGCACGAGGTGAAGCCGAATGCCAGCACGACGACTTTGCCGCGGTAGTGGCTGAGCTGAAGGTCAGCACCGTTCGATCCCCGCAGCGAGAAATCCGGCGCCTCGCGCGGCGGTGAGAACACGCCCGCGATCAGAGCGGCCTCGCCCGCGGTCGCTCCCGCGGCAGTGAGCAGGAATAGGAGCGCGAGCGCGCGGCGCAGGGACGGCTGCGGCTCAGATCGCAATTTGGGCAGCCTCCGCGCCATGGACGAAGCTCTCGTCCATGTACGTCTCGTACGGAATCGCGTGCTCGATCGTGCCGGCCTCGATCGAGAGCTGCATCAGCTCCTCGAATTCCGCACGGATCATGCGCAGATCGCCGTAGGTGACGCGATCGCTCGGATTCTCCATCACGAACCGAATGATCTCCGGATCCTGGTTGAAGAATTCGCGGCGTGCCGCGATCTCGACCGCCTTCTCGCGGTTGGCTTGCTGCGCATCGAGCCAGACGCCAGCGCCGAGCACATGGTTGACGAGGTCTTGCACCAGCGGGCGATTCTCTTGAATCAGCTCCTCGCGCACGGTCAGCACGCAGCAGATGTAATTACGCCACTCGTCGCGCGTCATGCGCAGTGGCCGCGCGTAGCCTGCGCGCTGTGCAGCGGCACCGAATGGCTCGCCCGTGCAGTACGCATCCACCGCATCCGCGTAGAGCGCGGCCGGCATGTCCGGCGGCGCCATCTCGATGATCTCGATGTCGCTCGGCGTCATACCCTCTCGCGCCAGCATCCTGCGTAGGAAGAGGTAGTCGACGGCGAAGCGGCTCGGGATGGCGATGCGCTTGCCCGCGAGCTCCCGGAAGTGCTGCACTGTCGACTCGCTGCGCACCATGATCACTGCTCCGGAGCGATGCCCGAGCGAGACGATCTTCACCGGGATGTTCTTGTCCGCGAGGTCCATCACGAGGGGCGCGAGCATGTAGGCGGCCTGGATGCGGCCCGCCATCAGCGATTCCTTGATCTCCGGCCAGCCGTTGTACTTGCTGAACTCGTAGGCGAACTGCGCGCCGCCGGGAGCGGCAGCCGCGCGCTCTGCCGCTCGCGCGTAGCACGCGACCGGCAGCGTCAGGTTGCAGGTGACGGGCAATCCGCCGACTTGAAGGACGTTCGGACTCGGCTTTGCGCACGCGAGGCCGGCGAGCGAGAGCGCTCCGCCTGCAAGGCCCTGAAGGACCGCTCTGCGATGAAACGCGTGGCGCGACATCCCGTCTCCGGTTCGATGGAAGCGCCCACCCTATCGGTGACACCCGCAGGAGTGCCAGCTTCCGCGAAGGAAGCGCCCGCCGCGCGCGCCACTACTTGGTGGCGAGCGCTCGGCGCAGTACGTCGATGACTTCCTGCGCGTTGCGCCGCGAGACGTCCGCGGTCGGCACCATGCCCGAGCCGTGGAACGTGCCCGGCACCGAGTGCAGCTCGACGGATACGCCCGCTTGCAGCAGGCGCAGGGCGTAGAGGATGCCCTCGTCGCGCAACGGGTCGAATTCCATCGTCGAGACGTAGGCAGGCGGTAGCCCCGTGAGATCCTTCGCGCGCGCGGGCGCGGCGTACGCAGAGACTTCGCCCGACGGGTTTGCGCCGAGGTAGTGCCTCCAGCTCCACACCGCGTTCGGGCGATTCCAGAGCGGCGTGTCTTGGAAAGCGAGCATCGACGGCGTGTCGAGCCGGTCGTCGAGCTCGGGAATCTCGAGCAGCTGGAAACACAGCGCCGGGAAGCCTTGGTCCCGCGCCATCAATGCCGTGCCCGCCGCGATGCCCCCGCCCGCACTCTGGCCCGCGATGGCGATGCGCGCGGGGTCGATGCCGAGCTCCTGCGCGTGCTTCGCGGTCCAGCCGAGTGCGGCATAACAATCGTCGACGCCGGCCGGGAACGGGTGCTCCGGCGCGAGCCGATACTCGACCGACACCACCACCGCGTCGATCTCGGCCGCCACTCTTTGGCACCACGGATCCATCATCGCGATGTTGCCCAGCATGAAGCCGCCGCCGTGGATCTCGAACACGCAGCCGCGCGGCGCGCTCGCGGCCGCCCGCGGCGTGTAGATGCGCACGGGCACGTCGGGCGCTCCGGCGGGCCCCGGCACGGTCTGGTCGGCCTTCAGGACGTCCGCGCGATCGGGCGGGGGCGGCAGCAGCATGCTGCGCATGTCGCGCACGGCGCGAATTTTCTCGGTGCTCGAGAAATCCTGCACGGTCGGAAGGGCCGCGAGCAGCGGCGCGAGCTCGGGATCGTAGGTGCGCTTCGTCATGCGGCGCACACTAGTTCGCTGCGCGCAGCGATCTCAAGCACCCCGCGCGGCGATCCTCGGGCGTGTGGTGCGCCGCTCCGCGAACCGGCGCATCCTCCGCAGCGGACGGGGAGGCGCGCATGGGAGAACTGGTCGTCGTCGAGCAGCGGCGCGCGGTCCGGATCCTGCGCCTGAATCGCCCCGAAGCCCGCAATGCGCTCTCGCCCGAGCTGATCGGCGAGCTCGGCGCGGCGCTCGCCGCGGCCGTCGCGGACGAGGGAGTGCGCGCGGTCGTACTCACCGGCACCGGCGACCGCGCGTTCTGCGCAGGGATGGATCTGCGCGCGTTCGCCGAAGGGCGCACTGCGCGTGCCTCGGGCGGCGGCGATCCGATGGGCGCGTTTGGACGCTTCATTCGAGACAGCATCCCGAAGCCGATCATCGGCGCCGCGCAGGCGACGGCGGTCGCGGGCGGCTTCGAGCTGTTATTGGCGTGCGACCTGATCGTGGCGTCGTCGGCCGCGCAGTTCGGCATCCCCGAAGTGAAGCGCGGCCTGTTCGCCGCGGGCGGAGGCGTATTCCTCAGCGCGCGCATTCCGCTCGCGCTGGCGCTCGAGCTCGGGCTCACCGGCGACTTGATCGACGCGCCGCGCGCACTCGCGCTCGGCCTCATCAACAGAGTAGTGGCGCCCGAGCGCGTGCTCGACGAGGCCGTCGCGCTCGCGGAGCGCATCACCGCGAACGGACCCCTCGGCGTGCGCGCGACGAAGGAGATCATGCGGCTCGCTGCGACCGCAACCTTGCGCGAGGCGGCGGAGCGGCAGGCGGCGCTCCAGCCTGGCGTGTTCAGCAGCGAAGACGCGAAGGAAGGCTCGCTCGCGTTCGTCGAGCGGCGAACACCGAACTGGAAGGGAAGGTAGCCGGAATGAGCGCGCGAGTTGCACTCGTCACCGGTGCGGGGCGCGGCATCGGCGCCGCAATCGCGGAGCGCCTCGCTGCGGCGGGCTTCGCGGTCGCGGTCTGTGACCTCGACGGCCGGGCCGCGGAAGAAACCGCGCGCAAGCTCGCGACGACGGGCGCAAGTGCGCGCGCGTTCGCGATGGACGTGACGCGCAGCGACACGGTGGGCGCGTGCGTCGATGCGGTCGAGGCCACGCTCGGGCCTGTGCACGTGCTGGTCAACAATGCCGGCATCGACGTGATCGGGCTCTTCCTCGATTCCGACGAGGCGAGTTGGGATCGACTGCTCGCCGTCAACTTGAAGGGCGTGCTGCACTGCACGAAGCGCATGCTGCCGGGCATGCTCGCGCGCGGAAGCGGGCGCATCGTGAACATCGCCTCCGACGCCGGCCGCGTGGGCGCGACGGCCGAGGCCGTTTACAGCGCGACGAAGGGCGGTGTGATCGCGTTCTCGAAAGCACTCGCGCGCGAGGTAGCGCGCAGCCAGGTGACCGTGAACTGCGTGTGCCCCGGTGCGACCGACACGGCGCTACTCGCGCAGCTCGGTGTCTACAACGAGCGCCTGTTATCCGGCCTCACGCGCGCGATCCCGCTCGGACGCATCGCGCAGCCGCCGGACATCGCCGCCGCGGCCGCCTTCCTCGCGAGCGACGAAGCCGGCTACATCACAGGTCAGTCGCTCTCGGTGAGCGGCGGGCTCACGATGATGTGAGACGCGGCCGCGGCGCGCGCAGCGAGCCGAGTTCTGCGCGAGGCTCGCAGCCTGCCCCTGTGGAGTGGAGCGATTGCCATGGAGCTTTGGGAGCTCGCCGCGCGCGAGAGCATCCGCGACACGATCGCCCGCTACACCTGGTGCGGCGAGTTCATGGACGGCGCAGGCTTCGGCGATTGCTTCGTCGCGGACGCGGTGCTCGAGATCAAAGGCGGCGAGACGTACCGCGGCCGCGACGCGATCGTGGGCATGCTCACCGGCGTGCGCGCCCGGACGCGGGAGGCGGTGCGCGATGCGAGCGGGGCGCCCGCGGTGATGCGCCATTTCGTCGCGAACC
>JANNKN010000356.1:0-1404 GCA_031396315.1 Deltaproteobacteria bacterium | reverse complement strand
AGCAGCCCCCGGCCCACCGCGCTGCGCGGACGTTGCGCCGAGCAATTTCTGCGCGCCTCGCTCGCCCTCACCGCTGACACGCTGCGCAGTAGTGCGCACTGCGCTGCCCAATCACGATGCGCTTGATCTTCGTCCCGCACTGATCACACGGCTCGCCCGTGCGCGAATACACGCGCCGCTCGTCCTGATAAGCCCCATCGCTCCCGTCCGGCGCGACATAATCGCTGATCGAAGATCCGCCCGTCTCGATCGACCGCAGCAACACCCGCTTCAGCTCGGTCGCGATGCGCGAGCATTCGTGGCGCGTCACCTTGCGCGCGCGGCGCGTCGGCCGCACGCCAGCGAGGAAGAGCGCCTCGTCCGCGTAGATGTTGCCCGCGCCGGCGATCGCGGCTTGATCGAGCAAGAGGCTCTTGACGGCGACGACGCGGCCGCGTGTCGACTCGAAGAGCGCGTCGCCTGATAACTCGAGCGCATCGACGCCGAGCCTGTCGAGCCGCGCCGACGGCTCCCCCGGCGCCAGCAGCTGCACCTTGCCGAACTTGCGCACGTCGCGGAAGAACACGTCCGGGCCGTCGTCCGCGAACGCGAGCTGAAGGTGCGTGTGCGCGTCGGGCTCGAAGCGCCGCTGCTCCTCCGGCGCCAGCGAGGCGCGCGCTGCGGCGGAGAGCAGGCGCACGCTCGTCACGTTGCTCGAGAAGAGCTGCCCCGTCATGCCGAGATGCAATAACAACTGAGCGCCGCCGTCGAGCCCCGCGAGTAGGTACTTCCCGCGCCGCACGAGCGCCTTCACCGTCCGGCCTTCGAGAGCGCGCTTCAGCTTCTCGGGCGGCGTAATGAAAAAATACGAAGGCTTCGTCGTGCGCACGCGCGCAAAGGTGCGGCCGACGAGCACCGGTGAGATGCGCTGTCGCGTGACCTCGACTTCGGGCAGCTCGGGCATGCGACTAGACGAGACCGCCGCTGCGCCATGGCTCGACCAGGATCTTCACGTGCTGCTCGGGGGTGCCGAGCGTCTCGAACGCGCTCGCCACTCCGTCGACGCCGACTTTGCCCGTGAGAAATGCGCCCGCGTCGAACTCGCCGTCCGCGAGCGCGTGCAGCGTCGCGGTGAATTCCTCGGGTGTGTAAGCGAGCACGAACTGCAGGTTCAGCTCCTTCGAGATCGGCACGAGCGGCTGGATGCGATCTTCCTCGAGGCAAACGCCGACGACGATGATGCGCCCGCCGCGCGGCGCCTGCTTCATCAGCTGGGCGAGCATGCCCGACACGCCGACGCACTCGAACAGCACCGCCTGCTTCGTGCCGGCTTCCTTCGCGAAGCGTTCCATCGGGGGTTCGCTGCGCGGATCGACCACCGCATGCGCGCCGATTCGCAGCGCCTGCGCGCGCCGAAGCCCCCAG
>JANNKN010000352.1:0-5236 GCA_031396315.1 Deltaproteobacteria bacterium | reverse complement strand
GTGGGGGGCCTGGGCGCCGGCTGAGACCGCCGGGCCAGGGGTGGCGCTCGCGCGCCGCGCCGATCTCGCCGCGCTGTCCCGCCTCACCTACGCGGCGCGGCGTTGGCGCGCGCGCGCCGTCCGGCGCGGCGAAGCCAGCGCGACGCTCAGCCCGACCGTGCTGGTGAACGAGGCCTGGATCAAGCTCGCGGGCTCCCCGCCGCGAGGCGCCGTCTCCCGCGTGCACTTCAAACGCATCGCAGCGCGCGCCATGCGACAGGTACTCGTCGAAGCGGCGCGCAGGCGCTTCGCCGACAAGCGCGGCGCAGGCGAATTTCCCGTAACGCTGGACGACGACATCGTCCCGCTGAGTGCCGGCGCGAGCGAACTGCTCGCCATCGATGCGGCGCTCGAAGAGCTCGCGCAGGCGAGCCCCCGACAGGCGGCGATGATCGAGTACCGCTTCTTCGGCGGCATGAGCACCGCCGAAACCGCGGAAATGTTGCAGGTGTCGGAGGCCACGCTGTTGCGCGACTGGCGGGCCGCGCGCGCATGGCTCTCAGCGACGCTGCGCGGGTCTGCATGATGGATCCGCAGCGCTGGGAGCAGACGCAGCGCCTGTTCCACGACGCCGCCAACCTGCCTCCGGCCGAGCGCGAGAGGTTCCTGCGCGATGCCTGCGGCGCCGATGCCGAGTTGGCTGCGGATGTCGCTGCGCTGCTGCGCGCGGACGAACGCAGCGCGCCGCTCGATCGGCCGCTCGCCGAGATCGCGAACGAACTGCTCTCCGCAGCGCAGGCGCCGCTGCCCGCGATCGCGTTCGGGCCCTACCGCGCCGTGCGCGTGCTCGGCGAAGGGGGCATGGGCGTCGTCTACCTCGCGGAGCGCGCGGACTTAGCGAGCGTCGCGGCACTCAAGGTGCTGCGCGACGCGTGGCTCTCGCCTGCGCGTCGCGAGCGCTTCCTCGCGGAGCAGCGAACGCTGGCGCAGTTGAACCATCCGGCGATCGCGCAGCTCCACGACGCCGACACCTTGCCCGACGGCACGCCTTGGTTCGTGATGGAGTACGTCGATGGTGTTCCGCTCACCGATTATTGTCGCGCGCACGGCACCACGATCGAGGGTCGCCTCGAGCTGATGCAGGCGATCTGCGCCGCGGTGCAGCATGCGCACAGCCACGCGGTGATCCACCGCGATCTCAAGCCATCGAACATTCTCGTGAAGCCGGACGGCGCGGTGAAGCTGCTCGACTTCGGCATCGCGAAGCATCTCGAAGGCCCGGATGCGCCGGTCGATCAGACGCGCACGGGGCTGCGCCTAATGACTCCGGCCTACGCCGCTCCCGAGCAGATCCGCGGCGAGCGCGTCGGCATCCAGAGCGACGTCTACTCGCTGGGCGTGATCCTGTACGAGCTGCTCGCGGGCCGCACGCCTTTCGACCTGACGGGGCGCACGCCCTCCGAAGCCGCCTCGATCGTCGCCGAGCGCGAACCGGAGCGGCCCTCCGCAGTCGCGGCCCGCGCAGAAGGCGGCTCCGTGCGCGGGCGCAGCGCGGGCCGTGTTGCATGGGCCGACCTCGACGTGCTGTGCCTCACGGCGCTGCAAAAGGACGCACGGCGCCGCTACCAGACGGTCGACGCACTGCAGCGCGACATCGCGCGCACGCTCGCCAGCGAGCCGCTCGAGGCGCGCGCCGACACGCGCGGCTACCGGCTCGCGAAATTCGTGCGTCGCCATCGCAGCGCGGTCGCGGCGGCCACGCTCGCGAGCGTCGTGCTGATCGCGCTGGTCGCGTTCTACTCGCTGCGGCTCGCGAACGCGCGCGCCGCCGAGCGCGCCGAGGCCGAACGCGCGCAGCGCATCCAGCGCTTCATGCTGAGCCTATTCGAGGGTGGCGACGAGGCGGCTGGGCCCGCCAGCGACCTGCGCGTCGTCGCCCTGATCGAGCGCGGCGCGCGCGAAGCCGACAGCCTCGCCGGGGAGCCCACTGTCCAGGCCGAGCTCTACGGAACGCTCAGCGGCATCTCGCGCAAGCTCGGCGACCTCGAGCGCGCGGACGACTTATTGGGGAGCGCACTGCGCGTTCGCCGCGAGCGGCTCGGCGCCGCGCATCCCGATGTCGGGGAGAGCCTCGTCGCGCTCGGTCTGCTGCGTTCCGACCAGGCGCGCTACGACGAGGCCGCCGCCTTGATACGAGAGGCGCTCGCGCTCGAGACGAGTGCGCTTCCCGATGACGCGCGGGCGCTCGCAGCCGCCCGCGCCGCGCTCGGTCACGTGCTCGTCGAACGCGGCGATTACGCCGAAGCGGTGCGCGAATTGACGGACGCCGCCGCGCTCCAGGAAGGGCGTGGCGGCAAGACCCCCGAGCTCGCGGAGATGCTGAAGGAGCTCGCGAGCGCGCACTTCTACCAGGGCCACTGGCCCGAGACTCGAGTGCTGCGCGAGCGCGTGCTCGCGTTGAATCGCGAGCTCTACGGCGAGCGCCATCCGCGCGTCGCCGAGAGCCTCGTCGACCTCGGCGCGATCCATCACGAGCAAGGCCGCTACGCGGAGGCCGAGCGCCTGTATCGCGAGGCGATCGCGCTCACTCGCGCGCACTACGGCGACGACCACTACGCCACCGCTTCGAACCTGACGATGCTCGCACGCACACTCATCCATCAGAAGCGCTACGAGGAGGCTGAGGCGCCGCTGCGCGAAGCGCTGGCGATCCAGGAGCGCGTGTTCGGCCCGAACCATCCGCGCGTCGCCTCGGCCGTCAACGAATTCGGAACTCTCGCCCTGATGCGCGACCAATACCCGGAGGCCGAAGCGGCCTTCCGGCGCATGGTCGCGATCTATCGCGCGGCGTACCCCGACGGCCATTATTTGATTGGCGTCGCGCTCTCGAACGTCGGCAGTGTGTTTCTCGACCAGCAGCGCTGGGGCGAGGCCGAGGCCCAATACCGCGAGGCGCTCGCGATCTTCAAAGGGACGCTCCCGGCCGAGAACCTGAACATCGGCATCGCGCGCATCAAGCTGGGGCGCAGCTTATTACGGCAGCGCCGCGCCGACGAAGCCGTGCGCGAAACGCTCGCCGGCCACGACATCCTCACGAAGCAACAGGAGCCCTCCGTGAGCTGGCTCGAAGCGGCGCGCGAGGATCTGATCGCGGGCTATGGCGTGCTCGGCGACGACGATTCCGCCGACCGAGTCCGGCGCGAGGCAGCCGACGCCAAGCGGACTGCGGCCACGACCGGGGACTGAGCGGCCGGGCGCGAGCCTCAGCCTCACCAGACGTGCGTTTCGCCGTCCCACTTCTTGAAGCAGCCGGTCTCGGCGAGGCTCAGCGCGTCGATCACCGAGACGATCCCCGTCGCGCTCTCTTCCGGTGAAATCGCTGCCCCCGGGCCGCCCATGTCGGTGCGCACCCAGCCGGGGTGAATCAGCGCGACCGTAATGCCTTCCTTTTTGAGCTCGAACGACGCGAGCCGCATCAGCTTGTTCACCGCCGCCTTCGACGTGCAGTATGCGTACATCGCCACCATGTCGAGGCCGAGCGCGCCCATCTGGCTCGTGATCGTGACGGCCTTCGGATGCGTGCCCGCGGCGAGGTTGCTCCGGAACGCCTGGAGCATGCGCAGCGGCGCCATCGTGTTGACCGCGAAAACCTCCGCCCAGCCGTCGTAGTCCATGTTCGCGAGCGACTGGTTTTGCGGCGCCGGGCCGGGCGCGCCCGCGTTGTTGATCAGCACGTCGATCGGCTGGTCTCCGAGCGCCTTCCGGAGTGCCGTCACCGAGGCGCCGTTCGCCACTTCGACGCCGAGGATCCGCACGCCTTTGTGCTTCGTAGCCAAGGCCGCAAGGGGCTCTGCCTTCGTCGGTGCGCGACAGCAGGCGAGCACGGCATGACCCGCCGCCGCATACAGCTTCGTCATTTCGAGGCCGATACCTCGGTTCGCGCCAGTAATCAGCACCGTCGACATGCGCGGGTCTCCTCTCGCGTGATGCCCGCAGCCTGCCACGACGGCGGAATTCGCGCCGCCTGTTCTACGGTTCGCGCCATCCCTCTTGCCCCGCTCGCTCCTCTTGCCGACTGGATCCTCCATGAGTGCGCCGATCTCGACCGCAGCCGCCGTCTCCGATCTCCCTGCGCACACGACCGTGCTGATCATAGGCGCGGGCCCCGGCGGCATCTGCGCTGGGATCGCACTGGCGCGCGCAGGCATCACCGACTTCGTGATCCTCGAAAGGGCGGCCGGCGTGGGCGGAACCTGGTGGCACAACCGCTACCCCGGCGCGGAGTGCGATGTGCAGTCGCATCTCTACTCGTTCCGCTTCGAGCCGAAGCCCGACTGGTCGCGGCCGTATGCGGGGCAACCGGAGATTCGCGCGTACGTGGAGCACGTCGCGCGCAAGCACGGAATGCTTCCGTACTGTCGTTTCGGAATGGAGGTCGAGTCCGCGCGCTGGGACGAGAGCGCGGCCGTGTGGCGCGTGCGGCTGGCGGACGGACGTGGCCTCGCGGCGCGCACCGTGATCAGCGCGATCGGCATGTTCAACGACATCGCGGTGCCGAGCATTCCGGGTCTCGGCGATTTCGCCGGTACGCTCTTCCACACCGCGCGCTGGCAGGACGACCACGACCTAACAGGCGAGCGCGTGGCGCTGATCGGCAGCGCGGCGAGCGCCGTGCAGACCGCGCCCGAGATCGCGCCGATCGTCGCGCGGCTCGACTTGTTCCAGCGCACGCCGCAGTGGGTGCTGCCGAAGAACGACGTGCCCTTCACCGCGGCCGAGCTCGCGCACTTCCGTGCCCACCCCGAAGTGGTACGCGCGCATCGCGAAGAGCTCTGGGCGCAGCTCGAGGCCGCGATCCTGTTCGACGATCCGCAGCAGTTGAGCGCGGCCGAGGAGGCTGGACTGCGAAACATCGACGCGGTGACGGATCTGGCGCTGCGACGGCGCCTGACACCTGATTGGCGTTACGGCTGTCGACGACCGCTGATGTCGAACCGCTACTACCCGATGTTCAACCGTCCGAACGTGCACCTGCTGGACGATGGCATCGAGCGCGTCGTGCCCGAGGGCATCGTCACGGGTCGCGGCGAGCTGCGGGCGCTCGACACGATCCTGCTCGCCACCGGCTTCGAGACCACGCGTTACCTCTCCGCGCTCGACGTCACGGGACGCGGCGGACTGCACATCAAAGACGCCTGGCGCGACGGCGCGATTGCGTATCGAGGCATCACCACCAGCGGCTTCCCGAACCTGTTCA
>JANNKN010000318.1:0-7204 GCA_031396315.1 Deltaproteobacteria bacterium | reverse complement strand
ACGCCCTCAACAACTGGTACATCCGCCGCAGCCGCCCGCGCTTCTGGAGCGCGGAGAAGAGCGCCGACAAGCAGGCGGCCTACGACACGCTCTACACCTGCCTGTCTGCCTTGATGCGGGTCGCGAGCCCACTCGTGCCGTTCCTCAGCGACGAAATCTATCGCGGGCTCACGGGCGAGAGCGTGCATCTCGCCAATTGGCCCGACGCCGATGCGTTGCTGCGCGACGCCGAGCTCGTCGCCGACATGGATCGCGTGCGCGACGTCTGCTTCACCGCACGCGGGCTGCGCGAAGCGAACAAGATTCGCGTGCGCCAGCCGCTCGCATCCCTCACGATCGCGGGCCCGCATGCCACACGGCTCGCAGCCTTCACCTCGCTGATCGAGGACGAGGTGAACGTCAAGCACGTCCACAGCGAGTCGGCGATCGAAGCGTTCGCGAGCTTCAACCTCAGCGTGAACGCACGCGCACTCGGGCCGCGTCTCGGGCAGGAAATGAAGACCGTGCTCGCGGCGGCGAAGCAAGGGCAATGGGCGCGCAACGCCGACGGCAGCGTGACGGTCGCCGGTCACGTGCTCAGCGGCGATGAGTTCACGCTGCGCCTCGTGCCGAAGCCCGGTGTCGCGTGTCAGTCGCTCGCCTCGGGCGAGATGATCGTCGTGCTCGATTTCACGCTGACGCAGGCGCTCGAGCAGGAGGGCGTTGCGCGCGACGTCGTGCGCGCGATCCAGCAAGCGCGCCGCGATGCGGGCCTCGCGGTCTCGGATCGCATCCGCGTCGCGCTCACGCTGCCGGACGCGCAGCGCGAAGCGTCGCGTGCATTCGCCGCCTTCATCGCGGAGAACGTGCTCGCAGTGGAGCTCGACCTCGACGGCAAGCTCGATACGAGTGCGATGCACGCGAGCGAAGCGAAGCTCGACGATGCGACGTTGCGCATCGCGCTCGCGAAGGCCTAGGTCGCGCGCGTGCGAGTGCGCGTGCTCGGCACGACTGCGGGCGGCGGGCTCCCGCAATGGAACTGCGGCTTTGCTCTCTCGGTGCGTGCGCGCGCGGGCGACCCGGACGTGCCGCCGCGCACGCACTGCTCGCTCGCGATCTCGGGCGGCGACGGGCGTTGGTCGCTGCTCAACGCGAGCCCCGACGTGCGCGAGCAGCTCGCCCGCTTCCCCGCGCTTCATCCTCGGCCCGGCACGCGCAGCCTCCCGCTCGACACGATCGTGCTCACCGACGCGAGCTTCGCGCACACGCTCGGCTTGTTGTTGCTGAACGAAGCGCTCTCGTACCGAGTGATCACCAGCGCGTGGATCCGCGCTGCGCTGCTCGAGCACAACGCGAACTTTCGGATGCTCGCGCCGGCGTTCGGCTCGGTGAGGATCGACGAAGCCTTCTTCCTCGATCGCGAGGAGCAGCTCGAGGCGAAGCTGTTCCCACTCCCGGGCAAGGCGCCGCAGTGGCTGCAACCGCACGCGAGCTCGACCGCCGAGACGACGCTCGGCCTGCGCGTCGTCGACAAGCGCACGAGCCAGCGGGTCGTGTACGCGCCCTACCTGCAGCGCCTCGACAGCGCGACGCTCGCGGAGCTCGCCGAGGCGGACGTGCGTTTCGTCGACGGCACGTTCTTCACGAACGACGAGCTGCGCGCGCTCAGGCCTGGGGCGCCGGATGCGCGAGCTCTCGGCCATCTTCCGATCTCAGGCGCGGACGGCAGCCTCGCGCTGCTGCGCGGCATGCGCGGGCGCACGCTCTACACGCACATGAACAACTCGAACCCGCTGCTCGATGCGACGTCGCCCGAGTCCGCGCACGTGCGCGCGGCTGGCGTCGAGATCGCGTACGACGGGCTCGAGCTCGCGCTCCCTGCCGAGCCGTCGCTCACGCGAACAGCAGCCGAACCGCCCAGCCGAGCGCGGGGCTGATCAGGCGCCCGCCAAACATGTACGCGAACAGCATGCCCGCGAGCGCGAGCCCCGGCTGCATGAAGGCCATCCGCAAGCGGCGCGCCAAATCTTCGGGCAGCAGCAGGCCGATCGCGCCACTGCCGTCGAGCGGCGGGATCGGGATCAGGTTGAAGAGGAACAAGACCGTGTTCAACACGAACAGCAGCGACAAGATCATCGCCGGACCGTGAGCGGCACCCGTGCCGGTGAAGAGTTCGTGAAACGCGCCGCCGTTCGGCATGAACACGCCGGCCTGCATGCCGCCTCGCAATAACAAGCCGACGAACACCGCGATCGTCAAGTTCGCGATCGGGCCCGCGAGCGACATCCAAGCGGCCTTGGTCGGATGGCGCAGCGCCCACGCCATGTTGTAGGGCACGCTCGCCCAGCCGATCATCCAATTGAAGTCGTTCGCAATGAACGAGAGGATCGGCACCAGCACCATGCCGAACGGCTCGCGCTGGATGTGCGGGATCGGATCCAGCGACACCTGCCCGCCCAAATAAGCGGTGGAATCTCCGCCGCGGCGAGCGGCCCAGGCGTGTGCGGCTTCGTGCGCGGTCGCCGAGAACAAAAATACGACGTACCAGACGATGCCGCGAACGAGAATCTCAGCGTCCAACCCGAAGCCCCCTGATGGCGGCGCATCATAACCAGGTCGCGCGGCTCATTCGGGCGGCGGGAGCTCGTCCTCGGGCGGCGGTGTGCCCATGTAGCGCGCGCGCGGCCGGAGCAGCTGATCACTGCCGTACTGCTCGAGCACGTGCGCGCTCCAGCCGGCGCTGCGGCCCACTGCGAACACGCCCGCAGCCGCACCGAGCGGGAGCCCGAGCGCAGCCCGCAGCGCGACGATGCCGACGTCGATGTTCGGCTTCGGGCGCTGCGCGAGGTCCATCGCGCGGATGATCGCGTTCACGCACTGCACCGCGCGGTTCTTCGGCGCGATCTCCCAGGCCTCCTCCAGTACGACCAACGCGCGCGGATCGCCGTGCTCGTTGTACGGCTTGAAGTGATGCCCGAAGCCGGGCGTGCGCTCGCCGCGGCGCGCGCGCTCGCGCACGACCCGGTCTGCATTCTCCGCGCGCCCGATTTCGGCGACGAGCGCCTCGGCGCGATCCGATGCCGAACCGTGGCGCGGGCCGGAGAACGCCGCGAGGCCGGCGAGCGCTGCGGCATACAGGTCTGCGCCGGTGGAGGCGGCAACGCGCGCAGCGAACGTCGAAGCGTTCAGCTCGTGATCGGCGGAGAGCAGCAGCCAGCGGTCGAGCGCGGCGACGGAGCGCTCGCGCGGGCGCACGCCACAGGCGTGCAGGACCGCGCGCGCGATGCTCTCCTCCTTCCACGCCTCGGCGGCGCGCGCGGGATTTCCCGGCAACGCGAGCGCACACGCGAGCAAGCGCGCAAGCCGGCGCGCGCGCGGCAGCACCGCCTCGAGACGGCGGTCGTGGCGATGTCGATCGTTCGCGCCCGCCATCGCGACGAGCGCGATCGCGCAGCTCGTGCGGCTCGCGTCCTTCGGCAGCAGGCGCGCCACGGCGCGAAACTCCGGCGCCTCGTCGGGCACCTCCCAGCGCGTCTCGGGCGCGGGCAGCGTGCCCGTCCACAACAGCTCGCAGGCCGCCTCGAAGCTGACGCCGCTGCGCGCGAGGTCGACCGCGATCAGGCCGCGGTAGGCGGGGCCGCGCGGCGTCATCGCGGTGATCGCCGAATCGAGTACCGGCTCGCCCCAGGCGAGCGCGCGCGATGCCGAGGCGCCGCGCTGACGCGCGCGCAGGCCATCGACATCGCTGCGCAAATAGCGTCGCGCGCGACCGGCACCGTCGGGCGCGAGGGAGCGCAGCAATCCGCGGCTCACGTAGGCGTAGAGCGTCGGCAGCTTCACGCCGAGCTGTTTTGCCGCTTCGGCGGCGGTCATTTGATCTCGCGCTTTTCGCTCCGGGGACATTGGGCCGGGCCTCGCATTGATTGATTGATCAAGATTTACAGGTTGATTGAATAGGTCGATGCTGGGCCAAACGCCAATGGCTCGCGACCGCGCCCGGCTGCGAGCCCGGAGAAACGCGATGACGAATGCGACCGAAGTCCGGCTCGGGCTCGACGGCGTGGTGGTGGCGGAGACGCGGCTCTCGCTCGTCGATGGCGAGCGCGGGCGATTGGTGGTGCGCGGGCACGATGTGGAGGCGCTCGCGCGGGCGCGGCGCTTCGAGGACGTGGCGGCTCTCCTGTGGACGGGCGCGCTGCCCGATGCGGCGGCCAGCTCCGTGCTCGCCCGCGAGCTCGGCGACGCGCGCGTTCGCGCGTTCGCGCGGCTGCCCGCGCTGCACGAAGCGCTCGCGGCGCCCGATGGCATGGAGGCGCTGCGCGGTGCAGCCGCGTGCCTGCGCGCCTCAGCGGGCGAGCGTGATGCCGCGCTGCGCGTGCGCCTCACGGCGGCGCTGGGTGTGTTCGCGGCGGCTTGGGCGCGGCTCCGCGCGGGCGCCGCGCCGATCGCACCAGATCCGACTCTCGCGCACGCCGCCGACTTGTTGCGGTGCACGCGCGGCGTGCCCGCGAACGCGGCGGAAATTGCGGCGCTCGATGCGTACCTCGTCACCGTCGCGGAGCATGGGATGAACGCGTCGACCTTCACCGCCCGCGTGGTCGCCTCCACCGGCTCCGATGCGATCTCGGCGATCGTCGCCGCGATCGGCGCGCTCAAGGGACCCCTCCATGGCGGCGCTCCCGGCCCCGTGCTCGACATGCTCGATGCGATCGGCGCGCCCGAGCACGCGGAGACGTGGCTGCGCGCGGAGCTCGACGCGGGCAAGCGCCTGATGGGCCTCGGGCATCGCGTCTATCGCGTGCGCGATCCGCGCGCCGCGGTGCTCGAGCGCGCGGTTGCGAAGCTCGAAGCGAGCGGCGGCGCGAGCCGTTACCTGGCGCGTGCGCGCGCGGTCGAGCGCGTCGCGGTGCGCGTGCTCGCCGAGCGCTACCCGACGCGCAAGCTCGACACGAACGTCGAGTTCTACACGGCGGTGCTGCTCGACGCGCTCGGCTTCGCGCGCGAGCTGTTCACCCCGGTGTTCGCAGTGGGCCGCGTCGCGGGCTGGCTCGCGCACGTGGACGAGGAGCGCGAGCGCGGGCGCTTGATTCGCCCGGACGTGCGCTACGTCGGCGCTCTGCCCGCAGAGGCAGCCTGAGAAGTGACAGCGCTCGCGCCGACCGCGCTCGAACCCGCGGTGCTCGCGATCCTCTGCGTCACCGCGTTCTTCACGGCGATTCTCTCCGCGATCGTCGGCATGGCAGGCGGCATGACGCTGCTCGGCGTGATGCTGCTCTTTCTGCCACCGCTCGCCGCGATTCCGCTGCACGGCGCGATTCAGCTCGCCTCGAACTTCTCGCGCACGCTGATCCAGCGCGAGCACGCGCGCTACGACCTGTTATGGCGCTACGGGCTGCCGCTACTGCCAATGGGCGTGCTCGGCATGCTCGCCGCAAAGGAAATCCCGGAGCGTGCGCTCGAGGCCACGATCGGCGCGTTCGTGCTGATCGCGACCTGGCGGCCGGGCTGGCTCGCACTCGGCGCGCGCGCGGGCACGAGCACGAATGCGCGCTTCACGGCGCTCGGCTTCGCGGCGGGCTTTCTGAACGTGACGATCGGCGCGACCGGCCCACTCGTCGCGCCGTTCATCTTGAACCTCGGAATGGCGCGCCAGGCCGTGATCGGCACCCAGGCCGGCGTGCAAGCGCTCGGGCACGTGGTGAAGATCATCCTCTACGCCGGCTTTGGCTTCGCCTTCCGCGAGCACGCCGTTTTGTTGGGTGCGGCCAGCGCGTGCGCGATCGCGGGCACCTGGGTCGGGAGCCGGCTGCTCGAGCGCATCTCGGAAACGTGGTTCACGCGGCTCTACAAGAGCGTGCTCACTCTGCTCGCGCTGCAGCTCGTGATCGGCGCGGTGGCGAGCCTCGCTACTTCCGCGGCGTAGTCGGCGGGCTCGATTGGTACGCCACGAGCTGGCACGCGTCGCCAGCGCGCAGCCAGGTCGCATGGAAGTCGTTGCGGAGCGTGAGCTCGCGTCCGCCCGCCGTGACCCCCAGCGTCTGCGCACCGCTCACTTCGCAGCCGGTCGCGCTGCACGCGTAGTGCTCCGTGTCCGCGACGATCGAGCGGTAGCGGAGCTCTCCGCTCGCGATGCGCCGCATCAGCTCCGCCTTGTCATCGACATCGCCATTCGAGTGGACGTACTGCGCGCCGTCGAGCATGAGGCGTCCGAGCGCCTCCGCATCCGCGCCGACCAGCGCCGCGCGGCGCAGCGTCTCGCAGCGGCGAAAGAAGGCTTCATCTGCGCGCGCCCCGTCGGCCGCGAACCACGCGACGAGTGCAAATACGAGCAGCCGCGCCGTCATCAGGATCCTCCGAATGCGCCCCGCCGAGCCGGAGAGTCTTCGCCTCCGCGGAGACCGGGGCCAAGCGCCCTCCGGCTCAATCGCGGCCCTCAGCCCTTCATTTTGGCGAGAAAGCCCTGCTCTTCCGCAATGAAGCCCTTGAACGACGGCCGCGAGAGGATGCGCTCGACGTAACCCGCGAGCCGCGGGTACTTCGCGCGATCGATCGTGCCGCCGCCGTGCTGATAATTCACGAAGGGCGAGGCCGTGGAGATGTCGGCGAGGGAGAAGCGGTTGCCGACGAGGTACTCGTTCTCGCCGATCTGGGCTTCGAGATACTCGAACACCGGCGGAATCGCCTCGGCCGCGGCCTTCGCGACGAGCGCTTCGTCGCCCGCCTTCTTCATGAACAGCGGGAACAGCACACGCTGCTGGAAGTACGGGACGACCGCCTGGACGAGCGTGGCGTCGGCGTACTCCTCGTACCAGACCGTACGCGCGGCCTGATAAGCGTCGGCCGAGATCAGCGCCGGATTCGGCGCGATCCGCTCGAGGTAGACGACGATCGCCGACGAGTCGGGGATCACTTTGTCGCCGTCCGTGAGCGTCGGGATCTTCCCGAGCGGATGCAGCTTGCGGTACTCGGGGTTCGGTCCGAACGGGGTGAGCGGCTCGTGTTCGTGCGCGAGGCTCTTCTCCGCCAGAACTACGCGCACTTTGCGCACGAAGGGGGAGAGGCCGGCTCCGATCAGTTTGAGTGCCATGTCGAATTTCCTTTCAGGGTCGGTTGTTGGGCGCGCTGGACATCGAGAACAGCGCAGGCAAATCGGCGAGCGCATTCGCGTCGCCTGCGATCGTGATCTGATTGGCGCGCGCGAGGTCGGCCGCGCGCGCGGCTCCAC
>JANNKN010000317.1:0-2792 GCA_031396315.1 Deltaproteobacteria bacterium | reverse complement strand
GCGTCGCTGCGTTGCCGAGCCCGAGCATGTTCGCGGAGAGGTTCATGACCATTGCGCCCATCGCCGGGTGCTGCTCGGGGATCTCCGGGAAGAAGCGCTTGAGAATCGGCCGCAGCGCTCGGACGATGACCCTCAGCAGGCCGGCGTCGGAGGCGACTCGCACGAGGCCGAGGAACAAGATCATTCCACCGACGAGCTTGATCAGCAGCTGGATCGCGTCGCTCGCACCATCCAGTGCGCCGGACGAGACGAGCTGCATACACGAGCGCGGGCCCGCGAGATTTGCGGCGGCGAGGCCCGCTGCGTCGAGCGTCTCGCACACGAAACCGCCACGCGCGTCGTTGATCGAAGCGGTCGCGACGGCGCCGAGCAGCAAAAACGCCCAGATCCAATTCAGCATTGCGGCCCCCCCGGCTCGCGATGCATCGGCGTGCGTGCGCATCTCCGTGAGCGCGGCGCGCCGGCAACCTCCCGGATAAGCTGGGTCGAGTCAACCGGCGCCCCCCACGCCACAGCTTGAATGCGAGGCAACGTGAGGCGGTCGCAGATGCGGCGGTGGGCGGCGGTTGTTGTGGCGTGCGCGATGGGCGTGGCCCTGTCCGCGAACGCAGAGCGCGACCCGGACGCCGCGTGGCTTGCGCGCGTCGGCGCGGCGGCGAGGGCGCGCGGCTTCCAGGGCGGCGCGCAGTCGATGCTCGTGGTCGATCGCGCGAGCGGCGCGGAGCTGTTCGCGAAGAGTCCCGATCGCGCGCTCGCGCCCGCTTCGACGCAGAAGGTGCTGACGGCGCTGGCGGCGCTCGACGCCTTCGGCGCGGGCTATCAGTTCACGACCGAAGTGTTCGCGCCGGCGCCGCCGAACGCCGATGGCGTCGTCGCCTCGCTCGCGGTTCGTGGCGCGGACCCCGCCATGACGGGCGAACAGTGGTGGCGCCTCGCGAACGATCTGCGCGCGCTCGGCATTGCCGAAATCGCGGGCGACGTGGCGCTCGACGATTCGCTGCTCGATACGGAGCGTTGGCACCCGAGCTGGCAGCCGGTCTCCGCCCGCGCGTACCACGCGCCGATCGGAGCGATGTCGGCGAACTACGGCGCCTTCCGCGTGATCGTGATCCCGGGCGCCAGCGTTGGAGCGCGCGCGCGCGTGCAGATCGATCCGCCGCTCGCGTACTTCCCGCTCTCGAGCGGGGTGCGAACCAGCCGCCCCGGAAGCGGCGCGACCCTGACAGTCGAGCGCACGCGCGACGCGAGCGCTGTCGGTGAACGTGTGAGCGTGGGCGGCGCGATCGCGCTCGGCGCCGATCGCGTCGAGATCTGGCGCTCGGTGATCGATCCCACCGCCTACGCCGCGGCGGTCTTTCGGCAGCAGCTCGAAGCCGCGGGGATCCGCGTCGGCGGCAAAGTCTGGGCGGGCCGCGCGCCGGCGCAGGACGTCCTGCTCTACGCGTTCGAGGGGCTGCCGCTCCGTACGACGGCAGATCTGCTGCTCAAGTACAGCAACAACTTCATTGCCGAGACGTTGCTGAAGCATCTCGGCCGGCTCGATACGGGTGCGCCGGGAAGCTGGGTGAACGGTGCGGTCGCGCTGCGCGCCCGGCTTGGCGCGCTCGGGCTGCCGCTCGACGGCATCGTGCTCGTCGATGGTTCAGGCCTGTCGCGCGACAACCGCGTCAGCGCGCGCCTGCTGGTCGGCGCACTCCGCCGCGCCGATCAAGCGTTCGAGATCGGGCCCGACTTGCTCGCAGGGCTACCGATCGCGGCCGAGGACGGAACGCTGCGCAAGCGCGCCGAGGGCGCGCGTGGCCTCGTGCGCGCGAAGACCGGCACGCTCGATGGCGTCACGGCACTCGCGGGCTGGGCCCGCACGGAGCGCGGCCGCGAGGTCGTGTTTGCGCTGATCTCGAACGGGCACCGCCACGGGGACGTCGAAGCGATCGCTGCGGTCGACGCCTTCGCGGCCGCGCTCGTGAACGACGCCGAGTGAGCGGCGAGCGCTAGAGCGCCGCGCCCGAAAGCGAAAGCCCGAGCAGCCGCACGGCCTCCAGGTTGTTCGCGACGGCCCACGCGGTGGTGGCGATCAGCACGCCGAGCGCTCCCAGCTTGAGCGGCCGCGCGATGCGCGGCGTCTGCACCAGGAAGCCGAGCACGAGCACCGTCACGAGCGTGTCGATCACGAGGCCCTCGGCGAGGCCGAAGCGGGCGAACAGCCACTCGGCGAGCGGGTTGGCCTCCGTGACGTGCCAGCCGACGACTTGGCCGCGCAGGCACAGGTACGTCGTCCAGTGGTCTGCCAGTGAGAACAGCAGCGCGACGCCAGCGAGCAAGTGCAGCATGCGACAGGAAGGAGCAAACTGCGTGCCGCGAGCCTCCGCGGCGCGTGAACGGTGTGGGCAGTCGCGCCGTTGCAGCGCTGCCTGCGCGCGCGCGAACCGCTCGCGCATGGGCAACTCGGGGTAGGCGAGTTCCGCGCTGGAAGAACTCTCGCGGACGGGGCCGTGCCGCGGCGACTAGCGGGCTCGTCGCATCCGGCCGCGGCCGAGCAGCAGCCAGTCGATCGAGATCTCTTCCTTGACCGCGAGCTGAATCAGGAAATCTGCGTGCGGCGTCGTGCCGTTCTCGTACCGGTTCACGTTCTGCTGGAAGACACCGATCTCGCGCGCAAACTGGCGCTGCGAGCGAACCCCTCGCACTTGCACCAGTCGTTCTGCGACGCGCCTCTTGTATCGGTCCATGCCCGCCGCGGACATTTCCCCTCCATCTCGGATTGATCGGAATGGTTTCGACGTTTACCCCAC
>JANNKN010000277.1:0-1350 GCA_031396315.1 Deltaproteobacteria bacterium | reverse complement strand
ATTTCCGCGCGACGCGCGCGGGCCGTGGCCTGGCAGTGATCGGCTTCGCGCTCGGGATGTTGTCGAAAGAACAAGCCATCGTGACGCCCTTGTTATTGGGGCTCGCCGACGCGCTCGGCATCGCCTCTGATCCGCCGCGCGGCGCGCGCGCGTGGCTCGTGCGCTACGCGCCGTACGCACTCGTGCTCGCTGCGTATGCCGCGGCGCGCAATGCGGCGGTGCCCGACGCGCTCGCGCCCAGCATCGCGCTGTTCGCGGCGCCCGCCGGCCCGCTGCTCTCGCTGCTCTACGACGTGCAGACCACTTTCGCGCCGTTCGCGCAGGTCGTGTACGAGCCGAACGTCGCGGTATGGGGCTCGTGGCCGCGGCTCGGGCTCGCACTCGCGGCCGCCGGCGCGCTGATGCTCGTCGCCGCGCGCGTCGATGCGCGGCGCACGCTCTGGCTGCTCGCGTTCGTCGGGCTCTCGCTCGCGCCCACGGCCAACCTGCTCGTGCAGGAGCCCGGCTTCGCGGAACGCTGGGGCTTCGCTGCGCTCGCGGGCTGGGCCGGCATGCTGGCGTTGGCCTTGTCGAAGCGTTCGCTCTCCCCGCGCGTTCGCCAGATCGCGTTCGCCCTGCTCGCGATTCCGCTTGCCGCGCTCGCCTGGACGTCGCGCTCTCGCGGCGACACCTATCGCGACAACGACGCCTTCCTCGCCCAATGGCTGCGCACGAATCCGGCGTCCGCGCAGGCCTGGATCAGCACCGGCGAAGCGCACGAGCGGCGTGGCGAGTTTGGCGAGGCGGTGGCGGCCTACCGCCGCGTGCTCGCGCTGGATGCCGACGTACCCCTCGCGCACGCCTCCCTCGCGATCGCACTCGCGGCGCAAGACAAGCTCGCGGAGGCGCAAGTGCACGCGGAACGCGCCGTCGCGCTCGATCCACGCGACGCAGAGAGCTGGAGCAACCTCGGCGGCATCCGCGCAAGGCGCGGCGACGCAGCCGGCGCGATTGCGCACTACCAGCGCGCGCTCGCACTTCGGCCCACGCTCGCGAGCGCCCATAACAACCTCGCGCTCGCGCTGCGCCAGCGCGGCGACACCGCCGGCGCACGCGCGCACCTCGAAGCCGCGCTCGCAGCCAGCCCGCAGTTCGCCGAAGCCCACGCGAACCTCGGCAGCCTCCTCGCCGCCCTCGGCGACCGCGCCGGCGCCGAAGCCCATCTCACGCGCGCACTCACGCTCGATCCCGAGCTCCAGCCCGCCCGCGATGCCCTCGTGCGCCTAACAGCTACTCAGGGCCGGCAGTAACGCGGCCCACCGCACCCCACGCACATACACGCCCTACGCGCAGCGCGCGGGAGGCGCGGCT
>JANNKN010000256.1:0-4985 GCA_031396315.1 Deltaproteobacteria bacterium | reverse complement strand
GGCGGCGTGTTATCCGGCCCGCTCGGCCGGCGCGCCCTGCCGAGAGCGGCAGGCTTCGGCCGTAATCGGCAGATCGACCCGCGCGCGACTCGCTGGGGGGCGCGCGCGCGCCGGTACGCCGCTTGCTCGCTTCTGCTGCTCGTGCGCGACTAGCTGCGCGGAGGGGGCGGAGATGGCTCGGGCAACCGCAGCACGACGCGAACGGAAGCGTCGAGCGCGCTCGCGCGGATGTATCCGATCGCGCGCTTCTCGCCCGCGACGAAGCGCCGCACGGCTTCGTCTGACGCGAGCGTTGCCGGAGGCAGCACGCCTTGGAAGTACTGGCGATTCCAGTACAGCGCGAGCCGTTGTGGGCTCTGCGCGAGAACTGCCTTCGAGAACCACTCGCGCACGGGGCTCTCCGACTCGCGATTCACCGGCACGATCACCTCGCCGCCGTGCCAGCGTCGCCGCTGCTTCAGGTAAATCTGCGCGAGCTCGTCGAGATTCAGCGACGCCTCGCGTTCGGGATGCACGATCACGGCGAGCTCCTCCGCAACCGCCGGCGCCGCGAGCGCGATTGCCAGCGCGAGCAGGGCTGCGGCTCGCGCAATCATCAGAAGATCACCGAGATCGTGATCTTCACTCCGTCGCTCGCGTCGGCCTGGTCATGAATCGCCGCGCGATATCCGGCCTTGAGATTCAGCCATTCCTTCGGCAACCAAGTGAGCCCGAAGTCGAGGAGCTGCACCGCTTCCGCGCCGTCTGGGTCGAAGTGCTCGACGCGGCCGACCAGGTAGAGCTTTGCGAGCTTCGGCGAGAGTCGATCGAGCGGGTACGCCGCCTCGACGAACGCGCCCCACAGGTCGCGGCCCGGGATGTCGCCGCCAGAGAACAGCAGCTCGCTCGAGAGCTCGAGCCGCTCGCCGCGCCACTTGGCGTCTACGCCGCCCGTCGTCGTCCAGGCGCCGCCGAGCTTCGAGGCGAGCAGCGAGCCGCCGAGCGTCCACACGCCGCGCGCGTCGCCGACTTCGAGCCGCGCGCCGGCGCTACGCTCCGCAGGCAGCTCGTCGCTCTCGACGTCGAACGCATCGACGACCTGTCCGTAGACCCAATAACGGACGACGCGCTTCTCGCGATAGAGCGAGCCGAAGACTTCGACGCCAGTCTGGTGCTCGTCGAGGCCGAACTCGAGGATGGCCGGCTGCGTCGGCGTCCACACGAACGGCTCGGCGGGCGCGAGGTTCCATTGGCCAACCGGCGTCAGGAACTTCCCGACGCGCACGTTGAACGCATCGCTATGGCTGTACTCGGCGTAGAGGCGCTCGAAGTTGGCGTCGGGCGAGGACTCCACGGGCCCGCCACTCGTCTCCCAGCTCGCGAGGTCGCCCACTTCGAGCTCGCCAAAGACGCGGAAGGAATCGACCGGCTCGTACAGCGCGAGGAAGTTGATGCCATCCAGCGCGATCTCCGCGGGCTCGCCGTCTGGTCGTTCGAGCTCGAAAGTCGTGAAGCCGCCGAGCGTGAGGCCGCTGTCGCCGAAGCGGAACCCGCGCGCAGGCCGGTATTCGAGCGGACCGATCGAGAAGGCCGGGCGGTCGTCGGCGTTCGACTCCGGCGCAGCCACTGCGCTCGCGGGCGCTGCCACTTCGGGCGCGTTCTCCTGCGCGAGCGCAGAGGCGCTGCCGAGCAGCAGTGCGATCGCTGCGCACGCGAACCCGCAGCGCAGCGCAGAGAGAGCGCGGCCGTGGGTGCTAGCGTGCGAAAGGGTCGCCGGTGTGAGTGCGCTCATGTCCGAGCCGCCTAGCATGGAGCCGAGACTGCCGGAGCAATCCGTACCGCGGCTTTCGCTCCGTAACAAGCTGCTTCTGTTCGCTTTCGCGCTGGTGGCCTTGCCCGGCGTGTTGCTCGGCTCGCTCGCGACGCGCAATGCGAGCGCCGCACTCGAAGCGCAGGTGGGCCGCGCGCTCGCGCGCGAAGCCAGCCACACCGCCGATCACCTCTCGTCCGTGCTGCGCGCCGAGCGCGAGACGCTCGAGTCGTTCGCGCGCCAAGACTTGATGCGCGACGTGCGCGTCGGAGACGTGGACAAGCGCGTCTCGATGGCGCTCACCGCGCTGCGCGCGCGGCGCGCCTTCGCGCCCCGCTATGTGGTGGTGGACGGCTCGGCCCACATCGTCGCCGCCAGCGACGCAGAAGCGATGGAGGGCAGCGGACCGGCCTGGACCGTGGCCGCGGGCGAGCAGTCTTCCCAGCGACTCGTCATGCGCAGTGCCATCGCGGACCCCGACGACCCTCTCCGCACGCTCGGGACTCTCATCGCCGCTTACGACTGGGCCGAGTTTGCGAGCGTCGCCCGAACGGTCGAGAACGACCTCGCCTCGCAGGGCGTGGACGCGAACGTCCTCGTGACCACGTCCGACGGCGCGCCCCTCGGGCAGAGCCTCGATCCGGATTCCCTGCTCGCCCGTGGAGCGCGCGAGGCGGGGCGAATCCCCTTGACCACGGCGGACTGGGTCGTCCAGGCAGGGAGTGGGCTGATCGTCGGCCGTGCCTCGATCGCGACTCACGCCGATCCTGCCCGCGTGCTGGTCATCCAGCGACGCGACCACGCCCTGGCGCCCGTAACAAGCCTCCAGCGGCGGATGGCTCTCACGCTCGGCGCCGCGCTCGCGGCGGCGCTCGCGCTCGCGGTGCTCGCCGCGCGGCGTGTGGTGCGGCCGCTCTCGGAGCTCACCGAGGCGATTCGCAAGCTCGCGCGCCATGAGAGCGGCGCTGCGCTGCGCGTGCCCGTGCGCAGCGATGACGAGATCGGCGCGCTCGCCGGCGCGTTCAATCGCATGTCGGAGGAGCTCGATCGCGCGCAGCGCGAGCTCGTCGAAGCAGAGAAGTTCGCGTTCGTCGGCGAGCTCGCGGCGGGCGTCGCCCACGAGATCCGCACCTCCCTCGGCGTGCTGAAGAGCTCCGCGCAGATTCTCGATCGTTCGCTGCCCGCGAACGCGAACGACGAGGTGCGCGAGCTCACCCAGATGGTGCGCGACGAAGTCGGTCGCCTCGGCGGCGTGGTCGACGATTTGCTCACGCTGAAGCCCGAGCGCGCGCTGCGCCTCGAGCCGGGGCCGCTCTCGCCGCTACTCTCGCGCGCGGCGGAGTTCGCGGGCCACGCGGCGCGCGCGAAGCACGTGCGGATCGTGCGCCGCGAGCTCGCGGGTGACGAGCCGCACGTCGCGCGCGAGCCGGAGCTGATCGTTCGGGTGGCGGTCAACCTGCTCGTGAACGCGGTGCAGGCACTCACGGAAGGCGGCACGATCGAGCTGGCGCCACTCCCGGCGCAAAGCGGCTTCGGAGGCTTCGAGGTGAGCGACGATGGGCCGGGCATTCCCGAGGCGCTGCGCGAGCGCGTCTTTCAGCCGTTCGTGACGGGACGCTCGGGCGGCGTCGGCCTCGGCCTGACCTTCGTGAAGCGCGTGGTGCACGAGCATCGCGGGCGCATCGCGATCGTCTCCGAGCCTGGGCGCGGAACGCGCGTACGCGTCGAGCTGCCGCTCGCGGAGCCGGTGCCATGAAGCGCGTCGCGATCGTCGACGACGACCGCCGCACGCGGCGCATCCTGCAGATTCTCGTCGATCGCATGGGGCTCTCGGCCGTGGCGTTCGAAGACGCCGAGAGCGCGCTCGCGGCGCTCGGCGAAGAGTCCGCAGCGCTCGTGCTGACGGATCTGCGCATGCCCGGCCTCGGCGGCATCGGCTTCATGCGGCGGCTGCGCGCGCTCGACGCCAACGTGCCCGTGATCGTGTTGACGGCGTATGGCACGGTCGAATCCGCCGTCGAAGCGATGAAGCTCGGCGCGGTCGATTTCCTCGCGAAGCCGTTCGACATCGATGCGCTCGAGCTGCTGATTCAGCGCTCGCTCGAGCACTCGCGCACGCGCAGCGAGCACCGCTTCTTGCGCGAACAAGCCGAGCGCACGCCGCGCTTCGAAGATTTGCTCGGTGCTGCGCCGCCGATGCAGCGCGTATTCGAGCAGATCGAGCGCTTCGCGCCGGCGCGCGGCGCCGTCCTGATTACCGGCGAGACCGGCACGGGCACGGAGCTCGTCGCACGCGCGATCCACCGCCGCAGCCCGCGCGGCGACAAGCTGTTCGTGCCGCTCAACTGCGCCGCGATCCCGGGCGACCTGCTCGAGAGCGAGCTGTTCGGCCATGTGCGCGGGGCCTTCACCGGCGCGAGCGCCGATCGCGAGGGCAAGTTCGCGGCGGCCGATGGCGGCACGCTCTTCCTCGACGAGATCGGCGACATGGATCTGCGCCTGCAGGCAAAGCTGTTACGGGCGCTGCAGGAAGGGATCATCGAGCCCGTTGGCGGCAACCGCCGCATCCGCGTCGATGTGCGCATCGTGTCGTCCACGAACCGGAAGCTCGAGGAGGCGATCGCGAGCGGCGGCTTTCGCGAGGATCTCTACTACCGGCTGAATGAGCTGCGCATCGAGCTGCCGCCGCTGCGCGAACGCGCCGAAGACGTGCCCGCGCTCGCGGTCGCCTTCCTCGCCGAGTTCGGCCGCGAGCTCGGCAAAGGCGTGCTCGCGCTCAGCGCCGAGGCGAGCGCCGTGCTGCGTGCGTATCGCTGGCCGGGCAATGTGCGCGAGCTGCGCAACGCGATGGAGCGCGCCGCCGTGCTCGCAAACGGCGGCGCGCTCGATGCGAGGCTCGCGCACGACCTGCTGCCGCGCGGCGCGCAGCGCGAGGACGGCGCGGCGCCCGCGACGCTCGATCTCGACGCGGCGCTGAACGAGGTCGAGCGCAAGACGATCCTGCGCGCGCTCGCCGTGGCGAACGACAACAAGGTCGAAGCTGCACGGCTGCTCGGCATCGGCGAGCGCACGCTCTGGACGAAGCTGCGCAAGTACGGGCTGTGAAGCGCGCCTAGCAGACAGATCGCGGATTCGACGCCGCCCGCCGCGCGCCGGTTCGGGCGCAATGCGCGTGCGGCAGCGAGCGCGCAGCGGA
>JANNKN010000248.1:0-1342 GCA_031396315.1 Deltaproteobacteria bacterium | reverse complement strand
CGTTCGCTACGGAAACGCGCTGGAAATACCGAGAAGCGCGAACGCCACCGAGCTAGAAGTGTGGCGCGTGCAGCTCAGTGAGACGCTGCACCGCTTGGACCGCGAAGCCGAGGCGCAGCTGACGCAGCCGTGACGACACATGCGAAACCCGAAGGCGCGATCCGCCTAATTACCGCGAACCTGTTCCACGACCGCGCGGACCCCGAGCGGTTCGGCGCCCTGCTCGAGGAGCTCGCGGTCGACGTCGCCTGCTTTCAAGAGCTGGGAGCGCGTCAAGCCGTCGCGATCGCGCGCGTGCTGCCGCATGGCAAGCTCGAGCCCGGCGCGACGCCGCGCGACTACGACGGCATGGGCATCGCCGCGCGTCGCCCGCTTGGCGTCGGCCGCCTCGCGCTGCCGCGCCGCGACGCCCGCATCGCGCAGCTCGCGACCGCGGCCTGGCCCGAGCTCGGCGCGCCGCTCGAGCTGCTCAATCTTCACATCCAGGCGCCGCACACCTTTCCGCAGTGGCGCGCCTTCAGCGCGCGCCGCGCGCAGCTCGCGACGCTGCTGCCGCACCTCGACGCGTCGCCTGCGGCGGCGCGCGTGATCTGCGGCGACTTCAACGCGACGCCGCTCTGGCCCGCCTACCGCGCGCTCGCCGCGCGCTCGTCGGATCTCGCAAGCGAGCACGCCAATCAGCGCCGCGAGCGCCCCGCGCGCACTTGGGGCCCGTGGCCCGGCGCGCCGCGCTTGTTACGGATCGACCACGTGCTCGGCGCCGGCGTGATGGCCGCGAACGTGCAGGTCGTCGCGATCGCGGGCAGCGATCATTCGGCGGTCGTGGTCGATCTCGTCGGCGAGCGCTGAGGGCGCGAGCGAGCGCTCGGCGCGTTCACGGGACCCGCGCGCCGTTGCCGTTTCCGCCGGTCGCGCCCTGCACGACGCTGCGCAGGAACTCGCCCAGATCCGGGTGATCGAGCAGCCCCGATTCGACGAGGCGCGCGGCGGCGATGGCGCGCACTTCGGCCACGGTCGCGGCTTCGAGCGCGCGCCGCGCATCGCTCGCGACGCTGGCGCTGTCGAGTGCGCGCACGATCTCTTTGACGAGCGGCACCGCGCTCGCGACCCCTGATAACTCGCCGAGACCGAGGCCCACGAGGATCGGCACGGCGAGCGGGTTGCTCGCCATCTCGCCGCACAGCGAAACGCCGATGCCCGCCTTGCGCGCTGCGCGCACGCTGCGGTCGATCAGCGCGAGCACTGCCGGGTGCAACGGATCGTAGAGGTGCGCGACTCGCTCGTTGCCGCGATCGACGGCGAGCGTGTACTGCGTCAAGTCGTTGGTGCCGATCGAGAAGAA
>JANNKN010000235.1:0-3507 GCA_031396315.1 Deltaproteobacteria bacterium | reverse complement strand
GATCATTCGCGCGCCACCGCAGATCGCCTCACCAAGGGCGTCGCGTCGCTGTTCAAGAAGAACCAGATCGAGTGGATCAAGGGGCGCGGTCGGCTCGCGAGCGCGAGCTCCGTCTCCGTAACAGGCGAGAGCGACCGCACGCTCGATGCGAAGCACATCCTGCTCGCGACCGGCTCGACCGAGTGGGCGCCGCCGAGCATTCCGGTGGACGGCGTGCGCGTGCTGACCTCGCGCGAGGCGCTCGAATCGCGCCGCATGCCGGGCAAGCTGATCGTGATCGGCGCGGGCGCCGTCGGCATGGAGTTCGCGTACGTCTACGCGATGTACGGCGCGAAAGTGACGATGCTCGAGATGGCGGACCAGATGCTGCCGGGCGCGGACAAGGAAGTCGCGGCGACCATGCTGCGCGAGTTCAAGAGGAAGAACATCGACGTGCGGACGAGCACGAAGTTCGAGCAGCTGAAGATCGAGGGCTCGGGCGTGCGCGTGACCGTCTCGAAGGGTGACGCGAGCGAGGAGCTCGAATGCGATCAAGTGCTGGTCGCGATCGGCCGGCGCGCGCTCAGCGGAGATCTCGGCCTCGACGCCGCCGGCGTGCGCATCGACGCGAAAGGCTTTGTCGAAGTGGATGCGGATTTTCGCACCGCGGCGCCGACCGTCTCGGCAATCGGCGACCTGATCGGCGGCCCCCTGCTCGCGCACAAGGCCAGCGAGCAGGGCATTCAGGCCGTCGAGCTGATCGCAGGGGTGCGCAAGCACGCGCATCTCGGCCACATCCCGTTCTGCATTTACGCGCAGCCGCAGGTGGCGTGGGTGGGCCTCACCGAAGAGCAGGCGCGCGCGAAGTACGGCGCTGCGCTGCGCGTCGGCAAGTTCCCGTTCATGGCATCGGGCAAGGCGATCGCCGCCGCGCACACCGCGGGCTTCGCGAAAATCCTCGCCGAGTCGAAGCACGGTGAAATCGTCGGCGCCCATGTGGTCGGCTACGGCGCGACGGACCTGATCGCCGAGATCGGGCTCGCGATGACGCTCGAAGCGACCACCAGCGAGGTCGCCGCGACGTGTCATGCGCATCCGACGCTGTCGGAAGCGATTCTCGAAGCTGCGCTCGCCGCAGAAGGCCGCGGCATCAATTTTTGACCCGGGAAACTGCGAGCGATGCGCGCGGTCGCAAGCGAAGCGCGCAGCGAGGCGGAGTCTTCGGGGCCGAGCGAAGTAAATCGGAAATGGTCGACGGCGCGAAGCGCCGGATGGAGCGTTCGCATGGCAGTCTCAGTACGCGTGCCGGAACTTGGCGAAAGCGTCGCGAACGGAGTCATTGCGCGCTGGCTCGTGAAGGAAGGCGAGCGCGTCGAGCGCGATCAGCCGCTGGTCGAGATCACCACGGACAAGGTGGACGCCGAGATTCCCGCCCCGGTCGCGGGAGTGATTACGGCGCTGCTCGCTTCCGAAGGCGATACGGTCGCCGTCGGCGCCGAGATTGCGCGGCTCGAGGAAGGTGCGAGCGCCGCAGCGGGCGCTCCGGCTCCAAAGGCTGCGGCCGCGAGCGCAGCGCCCGCAGCGGGAGCGCCGCGCGCGACGCCGATGGCGAAGCGCGCTGCAGAGGAGGCGGGCGTCGATCTGCGCGGTGTCTCGGGCAGCGGCGTCTCGGGCCGCGTGATGAAGGCGGACGTCGAGCACGCCCGCAGTGCGCCGGCGGATGCGCCGCAGGCAGCGGTCGCCGCACAACCGGCGAGAGCGCCAGCGAAGAAGGGTGTCGCCCCGCGCGCGGCGCAGGACGCCGAAGCGAAGGCGCGCTTCGGCAACTATGCGATCCAGGAAGGTGATCGCGTCATCCCGATGTCGCCGCTGCGCAAGCTCGTCAGCGAGCACATGGTCTACTCGAAGCGGACGAGCCCGCACGTCGGCACCGTCGCCGAAGTCGACATGGGCGGCGTCTCCGCGGTGCGCGACGCACACAAGAAATCCTTCGAGGCCTCGAACGGCTTTGGTCTCACCTTCCTGCCGTTCATCGTGCACGCCGCGGTGCGCGCGCTGCGCGAGTTCCCGCAGCTGAACGCGTCGGTGCTCGAAGATGCGATCGTCGAGAAGCGCGACATCCACATGGGCATCGCGACCGAGACGGACAAGGGCCTCGTCGTGCCGGTGGTGCGCAACGCAGACCGCCTCTCGCTCGCGGGCCTGGCGGCAGCGATCGAGGATCTGTCGAGCCGCGCGCGCAGCAAGAAGCTGTCGGCGAGCGATCTCAAAGGCGGCACCTTCACGATCTCGAACCCCGGCCGGAAGGGGAACCTGTACGGCTTCGCGATCATCAATCAGCCGCAGGTCGGAATCCTGCGGATGGGCGAGATGGTGAAGCGGCCCGTGGTTCGCTCCGCGGACGGACAGGACGCGATCGTGATTCGCCCGATGATGCACATCGCGCTCTCCTACGACCATCGTGCCGTCGACGGCGCGCCCGCGAACAGTTTCCTGTATCGCGTGCGCGAGCTGCTCGAGACGGCAGAGTTCGATCTGTAGCGCGCCGCTTGCGCGGTTGGCGCGGGAGCGCGAACACCTCGGCATGGCGCAAGCGCTCGAAACGTCGTGGCTCGGCACCGTGCCCTACGGCGCGGCGCTGGAGCGCCAGCTCGCGGCGGTCGAGGCGCGGCGCGCAAGCGGCCCGGATCGGCTGCTGCTGCTCGAGCATCCGCCCGTCGTGACGCTCGGCCGGAGCGCGAAGCCTGAGAACTTGCTCACGCCGCGCGAGCACCTCGCGGCGCGCGGCGTCGAGGTGCACGAGATCGCGCGCGGCGGCGACGTCACCTGGCACGGCCCCGGCCAGCTCGTCGGCTACGTGATCGCAGACCTCGCGGCGCGCGGCGCGCAGGACGTCTCGCTCTGGCTGCGCGGCATCGAGGCTTGCCTCATGGAAGCGCTCGCCGAGCTCGGCGTCGCGAGCCGGCGCATCGAGGGGATGACGGGGGTCTTCGTCGCCGCGCGCGCAGGTGAGAGCGCTTCGCAGCCGCGCAAGATCGCCTCGATCGGCGTCGGCCTCAAAGGCTGGCTCACTTATCACGGCTTTGCGCTCAACCTGACGCCCGATCTCGCGGGCTTCGCCGACATCGTGCCGTGCGGGCTCTCGGGCGTGACGATGACCTCGCTCGCGCGCGAGCTCGGGCGCGAGCTCTCGCTCGGCAGCGCCGCTGAGCGCGCGTTCTTCGCGACGGCGCGCGAGCGTGTCGCCGCCGCGTTCGAGCGGGCACTCGCGTGAGCCGCCCCCCCGATCAGCGCGTCGCGCGCCCGCAAGACAACCGCGTCGTGCCGACGGATCGCGGCGCGAAGCCGCCCTGGCTGAAGATTCGAGTACGCACTTCGCCGGAGCTCGAGCGCGTGCAGCGAATCGTGCGCGAGGAGAAGCTGCACACGGTGTGTTCCTCGGCGAGTTGCCCGAACTTGTCGGAGTGCTGGTCGCGCGGCACGGCCACCTTCATGATCGGCGGCGATCAGTGCACGCGGCGCTGCGGC
>JANNKN010000232.1:0-5417 GCA_031396315.1 Deltaproteobacteria bacterium | reverse complement strand
GCGGCACGAAAGAACCGGTGCTGCGCGTCCACGACGCCGACAGCGGCGAGCGCATCGCGACCTTCGAGCTGCCCGCCGGCCTGCACGCCGGCCCGATCTCGTACAAGCTGCGCGAAGGCGGAAAGCAGTTCCTCGTGGTCGCGCCCGGCGGACACGTCGGCGTCGGCTCGCCGCTCGGCGGCGCGGTGATCGCGTACACGCTGCCCTGAGCGAGCGAGAACGTGTGCGCGTTACTGCGCCGCGCGCAGCTCGCGGATCACTGACGCGTGCAGACCAAAGTGTCGTCCTTGGGATAAAACACCAGCAGCGCCGCGTTCTCCTGGAGGCGTGCGTAGAGCCGAAAAGCTCCGTCGGTGGAAGGCAGCGTGAAGTCGGGTGCCGAATCGCCGACGCCCGGATGCGAGGCCATGCGCGATCCTTTGCCCTGCATGTACGGACACGAAGCCGCCTCTGGGCCAGCGCCGAGCGCTGCTGGCGCACCCGGAAGTGCGCAGCGGACCCTTGCTCCACGTGTGCGAGGCCCGTACTGTCCGCCGCCTTCACGCGGGCGCGTAGCTCAGTTGGTAGAGCAAGGGACTCTTAATCCCTAGGTCGAAGGTTCGAGCCCTTCCGCGCTCACCAATCAGATCAGCCACCCAAACTCTGTTTCCTCGGCGGCAGCGCTCTGACCGCCGCGAGCACCCGCCGCCCGCGCGTGACGATTGCGCTGTGGGTCGCCGCTGTGGTCGCATTCGCGTCGCAGGCAGCGCAGCTCCAAGCGAAGTCGGGTACGCCGCGTACTTCGGTCCCAATGATCCGGCAGTAAAGCGGCTCGAAGCGTTCCTCTCACGGTTCGATAGTGAGCTTCATGTCCTAAGCGCGTCCGGCTGCCCGGGCAGCACGGTGTGCAAGAGCTTCCAGGAGGAGCCGGCGCTCGCGCTGCTCGGCCGCATGCAATCGGAAGTCGACTCGCTTCCCGATGTGGTCCGAACGAGAAGCGTACTCAACCCGTCCGATTCGACTGCGCTGCGGGCCCGTGGTGCAACGTCTGCTGTCACGTTGCAGCCGGTTGCCCGTATTCCTCAGCACGCAGAGTGAGGATTTACCGCCTGTGGCGCACGCCCCCGACCATCTTACGGAGAGTGAGCCGGCGGCAACGCTAGGGCTTGCCGGTCGGATCGCTCCTGCCGGGTTCGCTTGTGACTGCCGGCTACTTCCTCTGGACCGAGCACCGAGCCCACGCCGTTCAGCTCCTGCCGTGGGCATTCCTCGCGGTTTGCCCGGTGATGCACCTGTTCCCTCGCGCGCAACGAGGAGGCGGCGGTGCGAGCCGAGTTCGGCCCGGTGTACGAGGAGTACGCGATGCGCACTCCCGCATGGATCCCGCGTCTCGATCGGCGGGATGCGGCCGCGGCGCGCACGTGAGAAGTAGCTGTGAGCGTGCTCGAGATCTTCCCAACAACAAGGAGATGAACAATGCGAGTCTCGACGATCATCGCGCTTGGCCTGGCGCTCGCGTGCGGTGGAGCAGGTGCTTTCGCACAGGACACGTCCCACACCGGCCACGGGTCCGCCTCGAGTCCACCCGCGGCAGAACCCGGCATGGGCCACGGCGGAATGGCGATGGGCCAGCACGGCATGTCGATGGAGGACATGCACGCTCACATGCAGGCGATGCACGATCACTCGAAGATGATGGAAGGCATGACTGATCAGAAGATACTCGGCGAAGAGATGAAGAAACACCTGCGGATGATGGACGACATGATGGAGTCGATGATGAGGAGCCAGGAACGTTCCGCGGCCGCCGCGGCGCCCACCCCGCATCCGGCAGGCACGAAGCACTGAAGAGGACGAGCGTGGACGACGATTTTAGGAGATGGAGCCGCCGCCGATTTCTGCGGACGACGGGCGGGGTGGCCCTGCTCGGAGGCTTCGAGCGGTTGCTGCCCGCCTACGCGCTTGCGGACATTCCGGCTGCCGGTACTACGCCTGCGGCCGGGTCCGGCGGTAGCCGCGAGATCGACCTGCGGATTCAACGGCAGGATCTCGCAATAGGCGGCAGGAGGGGCTCGGTCACCAGCATCAACGGTGCACTGCCCGGCCCGCTCGTGCGCATGCGCGAGGGCGAAACGGTCACGCTGCGCGTCACGAATCAGCTCGACGAGGACAGCTCCATCCACTGGCACGGTCTGCTCGTACCCGCGGAGATGGATGGTGTCCCGAAGGTGAGCTTCCCCGGGATCGGCCCCGGGGAGACTTTCACTTATCAGTACACACTCAAGCAGAACGGCACTTATTGGTATCACAGTCACTCTGGACTCCAGGAACAGACGGGCGTCTACGGTCCGATCATCATCGATCCCGTGGAACCCGAGCCGTTCGAGTACGACCGCGACTACGTCGTACTGCTCTCCGACTGGACCTTCCGAGATCCGTACGCGGTGCTCCACGACCTCAAGAGCCGGCCGGGCTACTTCAACTACCAGCGTCAAACGCTCCCCGATTTGACCGCGGAGATTTCCGAGAAGGGTTGGAGGGCCGCGCTCGCCGATCGATTTTCGTGGGCCAAGATGCGGATGGATCCCACGGATTTCGCCGACATCACAGGCTCCACGTACACGTACCTAATGAACGGGCTCCCCAGCGCTTCGAATTGGACCGCGCTCTTCGGGCGAGACGAGCGCGTGCGCCTGCGCTTCATCAACGGCTCCGCGATGAGCTACTTCGACGTGCGCATCCCGGGGCTCCAGATGACCGTCGTTCAGGCGGACGGGCAGAACATCGCGCCGGTCCGCGTGGACGAGTTCCGAATCGCGGTCGCCGAGACCTATGACGTGATCGTCGCGCCGACGGACGATCGCGCCTACACGATCTTCGCGGAGTCGCTGGATCGCAGCGGGTACGCGCGCGGCACTCTCGCTCCGCGAACTGGGCTCGAGGCACCCATACCCGAGCGTCGTCCCCGTCCGCTGCGGACGATGGCGGACATGGGGATGGGCATGGACCCCGGGATGGACATGGCTGTGGGCGGCGACGCGACCGCGGGCGGAATGGCCGGCATGGACCCCGGGATGGACATGACTGCGGGCGGCGACGCGCCGGCGGACGGAATGGAGGGCATGCAGATGCCCGCCGAGAGCAGCCCAGCCGCGGCGATCGCCGGGAAGCCGCAGCCGCACGGCCCCGATTCTCACGGGCGGGGAAATTCGCTCGTCCCGATGGAACTGCGAAGCCGTCTGAGCGAACCCGGTGACGGGCTCGAAGGCAACGGCAGACGCGTGCTGGTCTACACGGACCTCCGCAGTGTTGCGCCGGGCGAAGACCAGCGCGCCGCCGACCGTGAAATTGAGCTTCACCTCACGGGCAACATGGAGCGGTACATGTGGTCCTTCGACGGTGTGAAGTACTCGGAGGTCAAGAGTCCGATCCCGTTCCATCTTGGCGAACGCCTTCGGCTCGTACTCGTGAACGACACGATGATGGAGCACCCCATCCACCTGCACGGGATGTGGATGGTCCTCGAGAACGGCGCCGAAGAGTATTTGCCGCGCAAGCACACACTGAACGTGAAGCCCGCCGAGCGGCTGTCGTGTCTCGTCTCGGTCGATGCACCGGGAAACTGGGCATTCCACTGCCACCTACTTTTCCACATGGACATGGGAATGTTTCGCGTGGTCTCCGTCACCGGGAGTAGCGCGGGAGAAACCTCGTGACGCGAGGTAAGCCTGCGCTTTTTGGGGACTGCCGGACGCTTGCTCTCATCGTCTGTCTTGAAGCCTTCGCACTAGGGTCGGGCGCGAACGCGGAGGAGGCCGCCCCGATCTTCTACAGCGTGCAGATCGATCAGCTCGAGCATCGCTGGGGAGATGGCGCGGATCGCCTTCGCTGGGACCTCGAGGGCTGGGTCGGCGGCGACACGAATCGCCTCTGGTTCCGCTCAGAGGGGGACGACCGCACGAGCGGCGCGTCGGGGGGCGACCTCGAACTCCAAGTGCTCTATAGCCGGCACGTGCTGCCTTATTGGGATTTCCAGATCGGCGTGCGCCAAGACGTCGTCTTCGCCGCAGGACCCAACAAAGAGCGAACCCTGGCCATGATCGGTTTCGACGGGCTGTCGCCGTATTGGTTCGAGCTCGAACCCGCACTTTTCATCAGCGACGACGGCGACATCTCAGCGCGCCTCACGACGACCTGGGATCTCTTCGTCACTCAACGGCTGATCGCCCAGCCTCGCTTCGAAATCAACGCAGCGGCCAGTGACGCCACGGATTTCGGGATCAAGAGTGGCGTGAACGACATCGAGCTCGGGCTTCGACTGCGATACGAGGTACTGCGCGAGTTCGCTCCGTACGTTGGCGTCAGCTGGACCCGCAAGCTCAGCGGGACCGCGGACCTCGCACGCGATGAAGGCGAGGAAGCCAGCAATCTTTCGTTCGTGGTGGGCGCGCGGCTGTGGTTCTGAGCGCGTGCGCATCGTTCTTAGTCTCGAAAACCGAGGAGGAGATGAAACCATGACCCCTGAGACCACGAGGCGCGAAGCACTTTTCTACGTGGCAAGCGCCGCCGGAGCGCTCGTCATCGGAGGCGCAAAGAGCGCCTACGGGCAAAGCGAACAACCGGCATCCCCCATGCGGAAAGGTGAAATGGCAATGACCGGAAACGACATGAAAGCCTGTATCGACGAATGTGAAGCGTGTCATCGGGTTTGCGCGGAGACGGCGCGCTACTGCCTCGAGAAGGGCGGCCGGCACGCCGCGCCCGAGCATGTCGGGCTACTGATCGATTGCGCCGAGATTTGCCAGACCAGTGCGAACTTCATGATGCGCGGCTCGCCCGTCCACAAGACCGTCTGCGGCGCTTGCGCCGAAATCTGCGAACGCTGCGCCGAGTCTTGCGACAAGCTCGGCGACGACGCGCAGTTGAAGTCCTGCGCGGAAGCCTGCCGCGCGTGCGCGGAGTCCTGCCGGAGCATGGCCAAGGCTTGATGATCGTCGTCTGGGCGCCTTCTCGAATCAAGAGTGGCGCGCGAGTGCCTCGGGAGACGTGCTGCGAAGCCTCGGAATCTCGAGACGTCGCCTTGACTCCTGGCCGGCGCGATCCGCAACGGCGGCGCGTTATCGTCCTTCCGCGGCGAGGAACATCTTTGAGTCCTCCTGCGCGAGGCCCAGGCGGTCGTCGACCGCGCACTGGCGGCTGGATGAAGCGAGCCAGGTACACCCACCAGGTCGAACCGCCGGGGTGTCGGCGCGCCCGTTCTTCACCAAACTGGGAGTAGCCGTAGGATCACACCACCGTAGTCCGCGACTTGGTAGCGGTGCTCGCATTGCGGGCTCTCATAGCCAGCCGTTCACAAATCCGGCTCGCCGTAGCCCCGCGACGAGATAAGGGCAACGCTGCGTGAGTCGCCAGAGCAGACCCGAGCGGTGGTTCTCGCA
>JANNKN010000214.1:0-3852 GCA_031396315.1 Deltaproteobacteria bacterium | reverse complement strand
CCGCCCTGCAGGCGCGCGTCGTCGCCGAGCGCCGCGAGCTCCTGCGCCGGTGCCGTGAGCGGCGTCGAGCGCAGGAAGTAGCGCGCGGGCAGCGGCTCCGCGGCCCCCGCGCCGAGCGCCGGGAGCGTCTCGACTTCGCCTTCGGCGACGACGCGGCTCACGCGCTGCACATCGCGCAGCGTGAACAGATGACAGGCGTTGCCGTAGCCGTCCGCGCACGCGAGCGGCACGTCGGCGCGCTCGTCGTAGACGCGCCACGAGATCACGCGCTGCTCGGGCGTGTCGATCGGCGTCAGCCGAATCAGCTGCGTCAGCCAACCGGGTGGCGCGTCGTAGCGGTGCGTCGTTTCATGCCGAATCTGGAGGCGCATCTCAAAAACCTAGTCCGCGTCCAGGTAGCACTCGGTGATCGCGGTCCCGAGCAGCGCGCTGTCTTCCACGAAGCGCGTCAAGAATTCGTGCAGCCCTTGCGTGACGATCGCATCGATCCGGCCGAAGCGCAGGCGCGCGTGCAGCTCGCCGGCGAGCCGGTGGCACTCGGCGCGCGCGCCGTACTGGTTGGCGAGCTCGTCGAGCGACTCCGCGAGCTGCGCCATGCAGTGGAGCAGGGAACGCGGCATCTCGGGGCGCAGGATCAGCAGCTCCGCGATGTTCCAAGGCGCGATGCGCTCGTTGTAGAGCCAGTGATAAGCGCGCACCGCGGAGAACGCGCGCAGGATCGATTCCCATTGGCAATGATCGATCGGGCCGCCGACGCCTTCGCCCTGGGGCAGCAGCACGTGGAACTTCACGTCGAGAATGCGCGCACTGTTGTCGGCGCGTTCGAGATAGGTGCCCAGCTGCACGAACCAGTAGGCGTCGTTGCGCAGCATCGTATTCATGTAAGCGCCGTTGAACAGCAGCGAGCGCTGCTTCACCCACTCGAGAAAGCGCATCATCGCGTCGGGGCTCGGCGTATCGAGCGCGAACTTGCCGAGCTCGAGCCAGGTCTCGTTCAGCGTCTCCCACATGTCGGCGGTGAGCGCGGTGCGAACTTGGCGCGCGTTGCGGCGGGCGGTCTCGAAACACGAGAGGATGCTCGAGGGGTTGCGGTCGTCGCGCAGCAGGAAGTCGATCACGTGCTCGGGCTCGGCTTCGCCGTGCACGGTGGCGTAGCCGACCTCGCAGCCCGCAGCGATTAGGGTCGACTGCCACTCGTTGCTCACGCCACCCGTCTGTGCGGAGAGGCTCGCCATGCGATGACCCGCCGACAGAATGCGCGCGACGTTCTCCGCGCGCTCCATGTAGCGCGCGAGCCAAAACAAGCTGTCGGCAGTGCGGCTGAGCATGATTCGGGAAGCCGTGCGTGCGGCTCAAGCCTCCAACACCCAGGTGTCTTTGGTCCCGCCGCCCTGGCTCGAGTTCACCACCAGGGAGCCTTCGCGCAGGGCGACGCGGGTGAGGCCGCCGGGCACGATGCGCAGCTCGCGGCCCATCAGCACGAACGGGCGCAGATCGACGTGGCGCGGCGCGACGCCGGAGGCGACGAAAGTCGGGCAGGTCGAGAGCGCGAGCGTCGGCTGCGCGATGTATTCGTGCGGGTTCCCGCGCAGCCGCGCAGCGAATTCGGCGAGCTGTGCGCGCGTCGCGGTCGGACCGATCAGCATGCCGTAGCCACCCGAGCCGCGCGTTTCCTTCACGACCAGCTCCGGCAGATGCTCGAGCACGTAGGCGAGCGCGTTCGGCTCCCCACAGCGATGCGTCGGCACGTTCGCGAGCAGCGGCTCTTCGCCCTGATAAAAGCGGATCATCTCCGGCACGAACGGATAGATGCTCTTGTCGTCGGCGATGCCGTTGCCGATCGCGTTCGCGAGCGCGACGCGTCCGCCGCGGTAGGCGGCGTACAGGCCCGGCACGCCGAGCACGCTGTCGGAGCGAAACACGAGCGGGTCGAGGTAGTCGTCGTCGACGCGGCGGTAGATCACGTCGACGCGCCGCGGCCCGCGCGTCGTGCGCATCATCACGACGCCGTCATCGACGTGGAGATCCGGCGCTTCGACCAGCTCGACGCCCATTTCGTCGGCGAGAAAGGCGTGCTCGTAATAAGCGCTGTTCTGCGAGCCCGGCGTGAGCAGCGCGACGGTCGGGTCGCTGACGCCGCGCGGCGCGACCGAGCGCAGCGTCTCGAACAGCTCCTCGGGGTAGCGCGAGACGGGCGCGATGCGGTGGCTCGTGATCAGGTCTGGCATCAGGCGCAGCATCGCCTCGCGGTTCTCGAGCATGTACGAGACGCCCGACGGCGTGCGGCAGTTGTCCTCGAGCACGTAGAACTCGGCCGGGCCGACGCGCACGACGTCGATGCCCGAGACGTGGGTGTAGACGCCGCCCGGCGGCGTGAAGCCGTTCGCCTCGGCGCGAAAGCTCGGGTTCGCGAGCACGACGTCTTCGGGAATGCGGCCCGCGCGCAGAATTTCGCGCGGGCCGTAGATGTCGGTGAGGAACGCGTTGAGCGCGCGCACGCGCTGCGCGAGGCCGGCGCTCAGCATGCGCCACTCGCTGGCGGCGATGATGCGCGGCACCACGTCGAAGGGGATCAGGCGCTCGGGATCGCCGCCTTCGCCGTACACGCCGAAGGTGATGCCGAGCCGCCGAAACAGCAGCTCGGCCTCGCGGCTGAGCTTTTCGAGATCCTGGGTCGGCGTCTTCGCCAGCCAGTCGTGGACGGCGCGGTAGGGCGAACGCACGCCCGCGTCATCGCGCATCTCGTCGAAGGCGTGCACGGCGGGGGCGGCCATCCCCGCGAAGAGAGCAAGGCGCATGCCGAGGCCGAAACGTGCCCAGAGCGGCGCGCACGGCGAGGGCTGTCTGCATGCGCAGCAGGCGGCGCACAATTCTTCGGCACGGGGAGCGCCGCGCGCCCGCAGCGGCCCCGGCAGGGCGGCACCGCGCTTGCTTCGCAGTCGGCGATGCTGGGTCTCGTCCTCACGGCTGGCGGCGCGCGCGGCGCGTATCAGGCGGGCGTTTTGGAACGCGTCTCGGAGCTGCGCGCGCTGCGCGGTCGGCCCTCGCCGTTTCGCATCGTCGCGGGCGCCTCGGCGGGAGCGATCAATGGCGCGACGATCGCGGCGCGCGGCGAGCGCTTCGCGCCGGCTGCGCAGGCGCTGGCGAGGGTGTGGCGTTCGATTCGCGTCGAGAATGTGTTCCGCAGCGATCTCCTTTCGCTCGCACGCTGTGGGGGCGGCCTCGCCCGCGATCTCGCGCTCGGCGGCGTGCTCGGGACGACGGTCACGAGCGGCCTGCTCGATACCGCGCCGCTCGAAGCGACGCTGCGCGCGGCCTTCCCGCCGCGCGGCATCGCGAACGCGATCCGCCGCGGTGAGCTCCACGCCGTCGCGATCTCGGCGACGAGCTATCACTCGGGGCGCTCGTTCACGTTCGTGCAGGGACGGCCTGGCCACGCGAGCTGGCAGAAGAGCCGGCGCGTCGTGCTGCCCGCGACGCTCACGCACCGACACATCTTGGCGTCGGCGGCGATCCCGGCGGTGTTCCGGCCGGTGGAGCTCGAGACGCCCGCCGGCGAGGCCTGGTTCGGCGACGGCGGGCTGCGCCTGGTGGCGCCGCTCAGCCCCGCGATTCGGCTCGGCGCGCGCCACGTGCTCGCGATCGGCGTGCGCTCCGCGACCGCGGCCAGCGTGCTGGCGGGCGAGGAGGGCGCGAGCGTCGGGCGCCGCATCGCGAGCCCGCCGCTCGCGCAAGTCTTCGGCGTGTTCATGAACGCGATCTTCCTCGATCACCTCGACGCCGACGTCGACCACCTGCGCCGCATGAACGGCCTCGTGGCCAAGCACGGCGGCGGCGCGTTCGCTGCCCACG
>JANNKN010000208.1:0-3748 GCA_031396315.1 Deltaproteobacteria bacterium | reverse complement strand
CGCCTCGCTCTCCGAGATGTCGGACAACGAGCGCATCAAGGTGGAGAGCCAGGGCCTCTTTTTCGTCGCCGACGGGAAGGCGACGCACAGCTTCCTCGACGAGGTGAGGAAGCTCGACAGCGCCGAGGAGGCGTCGATCTCCGGGACGGCCAAGGAGCTGTCCAAGTTCTTCGGGATCTACAAGCAGCAGGGCCGCGGCGAGCGCGGGCGAAAGACCCACGACTACTTCTTCATGATCCGGATCAAGAACCCAGCCGGCGGGCGGCTCTCCCCGAAGCAATGGCTGGCGCTCGACGACGCGGCAGACCTGTTCGCGGACGGCACGCTGCGGCTCACCTCGCGCCAGGCGATCCAGTACCACCACGTGTACGGGCCGAAGCTCGCGCCGTTGATGCGGCACCTGAACCGCCACTACCGCGACGGCGCGACGGTCTCCGCCTGCGGCGATGTGAATCGCAATGTGATGGCCTCGCCGATCGACGAGCTCGATCCGAGCTGCGCGCCCGGCGGGCTCGCGCTCGCGCACGAGATCGCGACCGAGCTGACGCCGCGTAGCTCGTCGTACTTTCAGATCTTCGTGTCGGACGACGAGGGGCGGAACCAGGCGCCCGTGAATACCGACGAACCGATCTACGGCGCGCAGTACCTGCCGCGCAAGTTCAAGATCGGCATCGCGCACCCGCGCGACGGCTCGGTCGACGTGCGTACGCACGACATCGGTCTGGTGCCGGTCGACGAGCGCGGCGAGCGCTGGGATTTCTACACCGGCGGCGGGCTCGGCATGACCCATAATAACCCGAAGACCGCGCCGCTGCTGGGCGAACACATAGGGCGCATCGCGCGCGGGCAGGTCGTCGATGCCTGCCGCGCGATCGTGCTTCTCCAGAAGGAAAACGGTGACCGCAAGGAGCGCAGGCAGGCGCGCTGGAAGTACACGCTGCGGCGGCTCGGCATCGACGCCGTGAAGCAGGAGCTGCGCGAGCGCTTCGGCATCGCGCTCGCCGACGCGCCTCCCGTGCGCATCGCGGACATGCAGCTGCACCTCGGCTTCCACGCGCAGCGCGGCGGGCTCGGCTATTATGGCGTCTCCGTCGAGAACGGGCGGCTGAAAGGGGCGCAGCGCAAAGCCGTGCGCGAGGCCGTCGAGAGGCTCGGCTGCTCCGTCGTTCTGACGCCGCAGCAGGACCTGATCCTGTGCGATGCGCCCGACGCCGCGAGCATCGAGCGCATCCTCGATGCGCACGCCGCGACGCGGCCGGAGACGGTGTCGCGCGTGCGCGCGAACGCGATGGCTTGCCCCGCGAAGCCGACTTGCGGGCTTGCCATGACCGACGCCGAGAACATCCTTCCGCACTACATCGACGCGATCGAAGCCGCGGGCCTCGGCGGCGTCGACGTAGTGATTCGCATGACGGGTTGCCCCAACAACTGCGCGCGACCGCCGTCCGCCGAGATCGGCATCTTCGGCTACGGCAAGAATGACCACGTGTTGCTGGTTGGCGGCGCGCGCAACGGCGAGCGCCTCGCGCACACGCTCTACGCGCGCATCGCGGAGCAGCAGATGGTGCCCGCGCTGGTGGGCCTGTTGCGCGCGATCCGCGAGCACGGCGCTGGGTTACCGGCGGGCGACTTCCTGCACCGCGCCGAGCCGGCGCAGCTGCGCGCGTGGGTCGGCGTCACGGACGGCAAGTAGCCGGCAGGTGGCGCCGTGTCGCAGCGAGCGGGGGGCCGTCACGGCGCGCGCACCCGCCAATTCCGCTAGATCGTGTGCGCGATACCGAGCGCCGCGCCCGGTCGGGTTATGCTGAGCCCGCTATGACAGCCCCCTCCTCGGCAGAAGCGCAATCGGTTGCTCGCGCCGCCCTCGACGCGGGCCGCCTCGCGCGCGCCGAAGCACTTTGGCTCGCGGAGCGGATGCGTGAACCGAGCGTGCGCGGCGCGGTCTTCGAAGCCGCCGCCGAGGGCACGCGGCGCGCGCAGGGCGACGTCGTCACATTCTCGCGCAACGTCTTCATCCCGCTCACGAACCTGTGCCGCGACCGCTGCGCATACTGCACGTTCGCGAAGGAGGACGACTCGCCCGAGGCGAAGACCTACACGCTCGCCGAAGTCGCCGAAGTGACGCGCGGCGGCATCCGGACCGGCTGCATCGAGGCGCTGTTCTGTCTCGGCGACAAACCGGAAATCGCGTATCGCTCGTACCGCGAATGGCTCGCGGGCGTCGGCTTCCGCAGCACGGCCGAGTACCTCGTCGAAGGCTGCCGCGTCGCGTTCGAGGGCGGCATGCTCCCGCACACGAACGCCGGCATCCTCAGCCAACCAGAGATGCTGGCGCTGCGGCGCTGGAATGCGTCGATGGGCTTGATGCTCGAATCGGTGAGCCCGCGGCTGCGCGGCAGAGGGATGGCGCATCAGTACGCGCCCGACAAGGATCCGGCCGTGCGGCTGCGCATGCACGAGGAGGCCGGCGAGCTGAAGATTCCGTTCACCACGGGCATGTTGTTGGGGATCGGCGAGAACGTGGAGGAGCGCGTCGACACGCTGCTCGCGATGCGCGACCTCGACGACCGCCACGGGCACATCCAGGAAGCGATCATCCAGCCGTTCCACCCGAAGCCCGGCACGCGCATGCGCTGGGCATCGGCCGTGACGGATGCCGAGGTCGCCGACTGGTGCGCGCTGGCGCGGCTCGTGCTCGGGCGCGAAATCAACGTCCAGGCGCCGCCGAATCTGTCGCCGGAATCGTTCGGCGAACTGCTCTCGGCGGGTGTCAGCGATTGGGGCGGGGTCTCGCCCGTCACGGTCGACTTCATCAACCCAGAGGCTCCGTGGCCTGCGCTGCGCGATCTGCGCACGCGGACAGAGGCGCACGGCCGGCGCTTGGTCGAGCGCTTGCCCGTCTACCCGAAGCACGCGAGTCGCCCCGAGTTCTTCGATCCGACCGTATACGAGGCCGTGCAGCGCGCCGCGGCGGAAGATTTCCACGCGCGTCCGCGCATGAGCCTGGAGGCAGCCTGATGCTCGAGCGACTTCTCGCGGGCGTGAAGCCCGACTTCGCACGTCTACTCGAAGGCGCGCTCGACGGGCGCGAGCTCGGGCGCGAGGACGCGATCGCGATGCTCACCGCGCAGGGCACCGATTATCAGGCCCTGCTGCTCGCTGCAGACGCGGCGCGCAAAGCGGACAAGGGCGACGACGTCTCCTTCGTGGTCTGCCGCAACATCAACTTCACCAACGTCTGTTATGTCGGGTGCTCGTTCTGCGGCTTCGCGCGGCATCGCGACGAACCCGACGCCTATGACCGCTCGATGGAGCAGATCCTCGCGAAATGCGACGACGCGGTCGCGCGCGGCGCCACTGAAGTCTGCATCCAGGGCGGCATCGACCCGCACAAGGATCACCACCACTACAAGCTGATCCTGACGTCGATCAAGGCGAAGTATCCGAATCTCCACATCCACGCGTACTCGCCCGAAGAGATCAGCTTCATGCAGAAGCAGAGCGGGCTGCCGCTCGACGAGCTTCTGCTCTGGCTCAAGGACGCGGGCCTCGGGACGATTCCCGGCACCGCGGCCGAGATCCTCGACGACTCGGTGCGGCGCCAGCTTTCTCCTAACAAGCTGATGACCGCGCGCTGGCAGGAAATCATTCGCGAGGCGCATGGCGTCGGTCTGCGCTCGACCTCGACGATCATGTACGGACACCTCGAGAAGCCGCATCACATTGCGACGCATCTCGAGGTGATTCG
>JANNKN010000155.1:0-4665 GCA_031396315.1 Deltaproteobacteria bacterium | reverse complement strand
CATTCGGCTCACGCTCAGCTCGGCCCGCACGTAGGAGCCGGCCTTGAGCTGGCCGCTCAGGTCCGTCACGTCGGCGCGCACTTCGTAGGTGCGGGTGCCCGCATCGACGCGCTGGCTGACGCTCGTCACCGCGGCCTCGATCGGATCCGGCAGGCCCTCGACGAAGAGCCGCAGCGCATCGCCCACGCGCACCGCGACCGGTGTGGCCTCGGGCACGTTCAGGATGGCCTCGAGCGCGCCGCTCTCCTGGAGCACGAGGATCGGGCCCTGGCCGGCCATCGCGCCCTCGTGGGCGCGGCGCTCCACCACGCTTCCGGCGTAGGGCGCCACCACTTCGGTCTGCGCGAGGTCGCGCCTCGCCTTCGCCACGCGCGCATCCATCTGCGCGACCTGCGCGCGCGCAACCTCGGCGTGGGTTCGAAGCTGGTCGTAGCGCGCCTGCGACGCCGCCTTCTGCGCCAGCAGGGTGCGCAGGCGCTCCGCCTCCGCGGCCGCGTTCGCGCTCTCGGCGCGCGCGAGCGCGAGGCCCGCACGCTCCTCTGCGAGCGCCATCTCGTACGGGCCCGGGTCGATGCGAAAGAGCGGGGCGCCCGCCGCGACATTGCTGCCGACGTCGACGTACACCGCCGCGAGCGTTCCGGGCACGTCCGCACCGATCTCCGTCAGCCGCTTCGCCTCGATCGTGCCCGAGGCCGCGACCGTGGCCGTCAGCGCCTCGCTCGCGACGATCGCGGTCAGGGCGCGGCCGGGTGCGGAATTCGCAGCCGCCCGCGCGGCGCTCGCGCCGGACGCTCCCGCTGCGACGTCGCCGTTCGCCGTGGGCTTCGCGTCGTCCTTCGCGCACGCAACCAGCAGCGCGAGGGCAGTCATCAGGGCGGCTCGCTTGGCTCGTGAGTGCATCATCGCGCGCCCTCCGCGCGCAGGCCGCGCCGCAGCACGTCGATGCAAGTCCCGACAAAGCGCTCGTCCGACGCGTCGATCCACTGCGGGAAGATCAGGTGATCGCACAGCGCGATCGTCACGAGCCGTAACAAATCGGCAGCGCGCTCGGCGTCGAGCTCGCCGCGCAGCTCACCCGACGCGAGGCCGCCGCGCACCGCCGCAATCATGTGTACGCGCGCCTCGCGCATGTTCCTCTGCACCGCGGCGCTGTTACCGAGGCCGAGCAAGACCGCGGCATCGAGCTGGAAGAGCGCGCGCAGCAGGGGGCTCTTGCGCGCGAAATCGAGCGACGCGCGCAGCGAGCGCTCGAACGCATCGAGCACGCCGTTGCCCGCTGCGAGGTACGCCTCGAGGTTCGAGACGCGCGCCCAATCCGCGAGCATGCGCTCGAGCAACGCCTCGAGGATCGATTCCTTGCTGCGGAAGTGGTGGTAAACGATCGCCTTCGAGACCCCCGCGGCGACCGCGATCTGCTCGACCGTCGTGTGCGAGTAGCCAGCGCCCGCGAAGCAGTGCGCGGCGGCTTCGAGCAGGCGCTGCCGCGTTCGCTCCGCGCGATCGACGCGGAGCGGAACCGTGAGGGGGGAGGGTTCCGTCATTCTGCCCACGGTACGGCGAGTTAGACGCGTTCGCTCCAACTCGTCTCATAACTGACCCGCGGGGTGGTTAGTCGCCGGGCTCGGTCGCGTCGGCCGCTTCGGCGCGCGCGGCGAGGGCAGCCGCGATCGCGGGATCGGCGCCGAGCGGCTCGGCCAGCTTGAACGCGACGCCGGAGTGCGCGCCGCGCAGCGCCGCGACCAGCCGCGGCAGGTCCTCGCGCACATGCCGGCCGGCGGCGAGGAAGCACGGCACGATCACCACCTCGCGCGCGCCGTCGCGCACGCACTCCGCCCCCGCCTCGGCGAGCGTCGGCGCGGCAAGGCTCAGATGCGCGGTTGCGACGCGCCGGCCGGGCAGGCGCGCCGCCACGAGCGCCGCCAGCGCCGCCAGCTGCGCATTCGCATCCGGTTCGCGACTGCCGTGATCGAGCAGGATCACCGCGCGCTCGGCGTTCGCGTCGCCCGCCATCACCAGTACGTCGCCGTCGCCGTCACATCGCCGTGCACTCCGGCGCGGCAAGCGAGGCGCTGCTCGGCGGGGATGCGGTTGCGCTGCTTTTGCCGGCGCTCGTCATCGCGCTCCGGATCGAGCGCGCCCGCGCCCGCGAGGATGGTGAGCCCGCAGCGCGCGCTCAGCGCGACGCCCGAGCACGCGCTCGCGATCGGGAGCCCCGCGCCGTGCGCAACCTCGAGCAGCGTCGCGCCTTCGGCGACTCGCGCCGTCACGGTCACGGCCTCGCCGCCGACGCGCTGCACGAACGAGACGGTGTGCTCCCCTGCCATCCGCCGATCTTAGAGGCAATGTGCGCCGATGGGGTCTGACCCTATTGGCTCACTCGCACGGTTCGCGCCTGGCGGATTAAGCTGCGCCGATGCCTAGCGCGGCAATTCTCGTCATCGGCAACGAAGTTCTGTCCGGCAAGATCACGGACACGAACTCGCCGTATTTGTGCCGCGAGTTGCGCGCGCTCGGCGTCGATGTGGAGAGGATCCTCACGATCCCTGATGAAATCGACACGATCGCGCGCGAGGTGCGCGCACTCTCCGCCGCCTACGACATCGTGTTCACCTCGGGCGGCATCGGCCCGACGCACGACGACATGACGATGGATGGCGTCGCCGCGGCTTTCGGCCTGCCGCTCGAGCGCAGCGAAACGATCGTGAGCCGCATCGCGCGCGCGCAGAACAAGCCGCCGAACGAGAGCCAGCTGAAGATGGCGATGGTGCCGGCCGGCTCGCAGCTCGTGGATGCGGGCGATCTCTGGTTCCCCGTCGTGATCGTGAAGAACGTGCACGTCTTCCCGGGCATTCCCGAACTGTTACGGAAGAAGTTCGAGTCGATCCGCGAGCGCTTTCACGGTGTGCCGGTGCTGCTCAAGAACGTGTTCGTGAAGCGGCGCGAGAGCGAGATCGCGCACTCGCTGAACGAGCTCGTCGCCGAGTTCCCCGAGCTGATGCTCGGCTCCTACCCGAAGATCGGCGAGGAGACGTTCCACGTGCTGCTCACGCTCGAATCTCGCGATGCCGGCACGCTGCAGCGCGCGCTCGATTCGCTGCTCGCGCGCCTGCCGGCCGACTCGATCCACAAGGTCGAGTGATGTGTTAGGTGGCGGACGACCTCACCGGCCAAAGCGCACTCGCGTTCTATCTCGCGCACGCGCATCCGCTCTTCATGCTCGCCTCGCTCGCGCTCGCACTGCTCGCGCTGCGCGCGGGGCTCGCGCTGCGGCGCGCGCGCAGGCTCGGCGTGCGGCGCAACGGCCGCCTCTATGCGCGACATCTGCGGCTCGCGAAGCTCGCGGTGACGCTGCTGCCGCTCGGGTTCGCGGCGGGCATCGCGTCGGCCGTGCTGCTGCGCGGCTGGGAGGCACTCGGCAGCGCGCACGGCTGGGTCAGCAGCGGCACGCTCGCGCTCTTTCTCGCAGCGGGGTTCTTTGGGCGCAAGCTGGAGCAGCGCGCCAGCGAGGCGCGCGATACGCATGCTCTGCTCGGCGTGCTCGCGGCGCTGTGCGCAGCGGCGTCGCTGTTCACCGGCTTCGTGCTGCTGCCTTGAACTGGCGCGCATTCGAGCCGCGCGCCGACCTAGCATGGGGTCACCCCAACCAAGGAGCTTTCCATGGCCAGCCCCCAGCTCGCACAAGTCCTCGCTCATCTCCGCGGTGTCGCGCAGCGCATGGCGCAAGCGGGCGGTGATCTCGACAAGTCGCGCGTGTGGATGCAGGAGTACGCAATGGTGCATCCATCGACGCGCGAGATCGTCGCCGAAGTGCGCCGCATCGACCTCGCTGGCGTTGCCTGCGAGTGGCTGCTCGCGAAGGGAGCCGACCCTGACAAGCGCCTGCTCTACATCCACGGCGGCGGCTGGACTTCGGGGGATCTCGAGTCGCACCGCCCGCTGAGCGCGCGCATCTCTCAGGCCGCAGGCGCCGCGGTGCTCGCGGTGCACTACCGCCTCGCGCCCGAGCATCCGTTCCCGGCGGGCCTCGACGACTGCGTGCACGCCTATCGCTGGCTCCGTAACAACGGACCGAATGGCGCCGCGCCCGCGCGCTCGGTCTTCCTCGCTGGCGACTCCGCCGGCGGCAACCTCACGTTAGCGACGCTGCTCGCGTGCAAGGAGCGCGGAATCCCGTTGCCGACGGGCGCGATCCCGCTCTCCGCGGCGACGGACTTCAGTGCGAGCGGCGATTCCTTCCGCACGCGCGCCGCAGCGGATCCGATCCTCGCTTCCGCGGCCGTGGGCATCCCGGCGCTCGCCGGCGCCTACACCCAAGGCCGCGCCGACCCCTCGTCGCCGCTGTGCTCGCCGCTGAACGGCGACCTACGCGGCCTGCCGCCGCTCCTCATCCAGGTGGGTGACGCCGAGGTGCTGCTCGACGACTCGACGCGCATCGCCGCGAAGGCGAAGGCGGCCGGCGTCGATACGACGCTCAGCATCTACCCCGAGATGCCGCACGTCTGGCAGCTGTTCGCGCCGTTCCTGCCCGAAGCCACCGCCGCGATCGAGGAGATCGGCGCCTTCGTGCGAAAGCGCGGCTAGCGCCGCCGCGTTGCCCTCGTACGCACCGGGGTCAGAACCCGGGTGCGTACGAGGGAACATGCGCGGGCGCACGCGGACCGCTAA